>CAKRCJ010000094.1 GCA_934307185.1 uncultured Roseburia sp. | reverse complement strand
CTTGTAGTGTAAAAATAAATTGTAAAATTTCTTTCCTGCTGCCGTTCGTTACCCTAAGACGATAGCCGCAAAATCTGTGGCGTTACGCTACCTAAACTCTGGTTTCATGCACAATAATATCCGCATATTTTCCACGCACCACCCCAAGCAGCGCATCCGGATTAACGGTAATAGAAGTTCCAATCCGTCCACCACTGATATAGATTTTATCGAAATTTTTTGCACTCTCATGCACAATGGTAGGAAACTGCTTCTTCATGCCAAGCGGAGTGCAGCCGCCGCGGACATAGCCGGTAATTGCGGTAATGTCTTTTACATGTATCATTTCGACTGATTTTTCTCCGACTGTTTTTGCTGCGACCTTCAAATCGACTTCCTCTGCAATCGGAAGAACGAAAACATAATACTGTTTGCTTTTTCCCAGCATGACAAGTGTTTTAAAAGACTGCTCTACCGGAGCACCTGTGGCTTCTGCGGTGTGCAGGCCGTCGATAAATTCATCACATTCATAATTGATAATTTCATAAGGAATTTTATTTTTATCAAGAATGCGCATCGCATTCGTTTTTACTTCTTTTCCCATAACGTAATACTTCCTTTCAAAAAATGTCTGGCTTAATTCATTCTTTCCACCTGTAGTCTAATCAAGGCAATTAGCAATGTCAATAATTTAACAAATTTTTTATACTTCTTTTGCAAGCTGTATATTTACCCGGATTGAAAAAAATGGTATGATACACGGTATAAAAAGAAAGATTAAAGTGTCAAAAGGTGGCTTTCAATTTGACACCCTAATCAAAGAAAATAATAGTTTTAAAATAACAGGAAAGAAGGAGTGGCAGAATGAAAGAAATGTTGAAAAAGATAAAAGCAGATGTTATTTTATCTGCAATTTTATGTGTCGTGCTTGGTGTTGTTTTATTTGTGTGGTCGGATCAGACGATTAATATAATTTGTATGGTTCTTGCGGCCGGACTGGTTGTTATGGGAATTGTGGATTTGATTGGATATTTTGTCAATCATACACTTACCTCTTTTTCCGGAATGCTTGGATTGATATTAGTTCTTGTTGGTATCTGGCTTTTTATGAAACCGGAATACATTGCGATGATTATTCCAATCGTAATAGGTGTAATTCTTGCAGTCCATGGTATCAGCGACATTAAAGTTGCATTTGAGACAAAAGGCAACGGTTACGAGAAATGGTGGGGACCAATGCTGCTTGGTATTGTGAGTCTTATTTTGGGAATTATCTGTATTGTAAATGCATTTGGTGTAGTAAGCCTTGCGATGAAGTTCATTGGAATTGCGTTAATCTATGACGGAATTTCAGACCTCTGGATTGTTTCAAGGGCAGCAAAGGCAGCCAAAGCAATGAAAGAAGAAGCAGAAGCCTTAGACATTGATTATAAAGAAGTAGAATAATTGAGTCATATAAAACAGAATAATAGAGTAATATAATAAAAAGGGGCTGTCGCAGAAAACATGAGCCATGCAATATGCAGATATGAAATCTATGATTTACTGCTATATAATTGTATGAATTATGTTTTTGGGGCAGCTCCTTTTTGATTAAAGGCAGATTTTTCCTTCGTGAATTAAATCTATAAATTTTTTTGCAAGAACAGGGTCAAACTGTGTGCCACTGTTCTTTTCAATTTCGTTGACAGCATATTCGACAGAGAGAGCTTCCTTATAAGGACGGCGTGCGGTCATTGCATCAAAGCAGTCTGCAATTGTAAGAATTCTTGCCATATAAGGAATATCCTCACCGGCAAGCCCACGCGGATAACCTTTGCCATCGTAGCGTTCATGGTGTCCGACCACGGCAGGAATGACATAATCCATATCCGGCAGGTAGCGTATCATTTTGGTGGAATTTTCCACGTGGGTTTTCATAATATTGTATTCTTCTTCCGTAAGCCTTGAGGCCTTTTTCAAAATGTGTTCAGGGATACTGATTTTTCCAATGTCATGCAAAAGTCCGGCATCCCGTATGATTTCAATGTCATTTGCATTCATTCCGAGTGACTCAGCAAGAATGACGGCGTATTTTGAGACGTTCATGGAGTGGATAAAAGTATAACTGTCTTTTGCATCAATTGCGGCAGTCAGTGCATAAATAGTCGGCGCAACGCGTTCATAGGCAGCACGGATATCCGGATTGTGGGAACGCTCATCCATTCTGTGGCTGTACACTTCAATATGTCCTTTGCCGGACTGTTTTGCGTAGTAGACCGCCTGTTCTGCATTGTGTAAAAAGGAAGCAGAATCTGTGGAAATATCTGGAAAAATAGAGATACCACAGCTGATGGTTACATTCCAGACTGTGTTGTTTGGGTTGCCTTCTACCATTTTGCTTACAAGTCTTTTGCAGTAAGAGACAGCTTCATTTTCGTCATTGCCCGCTTTTAAAATCATAAATACGTCCGTACCAAAACGGAAACCGATGTCATCAGAGTTAATCTCCTGTAAAATAATTTGTGCACAGCGGTGAATGAGATTATCACCTTCATTTGAACCATAAAGCTCGTTATACAGCTTAAAATCATCAATGTCTAAAAGAATGAGTGTAGATGGCTTGTGAAGGTGGCATACGTTATCTATCTGTTCGAAAGAATGCTTGCGGTTATACAGTGAGGTGAGGTCATCTGTGATGGAAGCATGGTAGGCATTCTGATATAAATTTGCATTGCGCAGTGCAAAGGAAGAATAATAGCAGATTTTTTTCAGGTAGTATGCTTCTGTATCACTTAAAGGTTCATGGTTATGTTTGGAAACATATAAAAACCCAATAACAACCTGATTATATTTTAGGGTGTAAAAAGCCGTAATATCTTCTACCTTAAGCCATTCACGCTGGCGTGGTGTCATTAGTGACAGAATTTCTTCCGGGCATTCGTCTGTATTCATATAACTTGATGCAGTATGAAGCTCTTTTAACAGGGTGGCATTTGGAACACAGTAGGATTTGGTATAGGCAATGTCACCATAGCTGCGTGTAACAGAAAAAATATGGCTGGCGTTCTGGCTCATTGTCAAAAGCAGACCGTCAACGTTAAGAAGGCGGGTAAGTGCATCTATAGTTGCATCATAAATGTCATCTGCATTTAAAGTATTGATAACAGATGAGATATAATGGTCAAAAATTTCTTCATTTTCGTTCATAAAACTCCTTTATCGTTCAAAAGAACACAATTTACATAAATTATCTTGTACATGATTTTTTATTATACTATAATATTGCATGATTGGCATACTAAAATTAATGTATCTATGGAGGCGGTAAAATGAGACGGGAAGAATTTAAGATGGAGCGGACCGGACTTGTAGAGGTTGGGCAGGTAATACCGATTACAGAAGGCAAACTGCCAAACTCATATTACTATACATTAGGAAAAGCGTATGCAATGTCTGCAAATTATCCGGTAGGTAATCGTATCAAATCAAAAGAAGGAAAAGTTGTAGACGTAAAAGAAACGGAAAAAGGATATTTTGTTACAGTTGAATTTGATGAATAAATAGTGTAATATAGAAATATTCTTTTAAAATTGAAAGGAAATACGAATGCGTTATTTACCAATGAGTAAACTGACGCCAGGAATGGCTTTGGGACAGGATATTTATGATGGTTCAGGAAGATTATTGCTGGCAAAGCATTTACTTTTGTCTCCAGAATACATATCAAATCTGGAATTTTTAGGTTTTCCGGGAGTTTATATAGATGATGAATTTACGCGTGGCATAGAAATCCAGCAGATACTTAGTCCACAGGTAAGAAGTCAGGCACTGAATGTAGCACATGACCTGTTCACATTAGATATCAGTGCAAAAGATGTGCCAGCCAGTGAGTTGAAGATACAAAAAACAGTAGAGCGCATAGTGGAAGACATTTTAAGTAATGGAGACATTATGTGCAATGTAATGGATATAAAAGATTATGACGATTATATCTATTATCATTCTATTAATGTTGCAGTAATCTCGGCGATGATTGGGGCGCAGTTCGGATTAGAGGAAATAAAGCTGTATCAGTTAACTACGGCTGCAATTCTTCATGATATAGGGAAGAAGTTTTTAGATAATGAAATTGTAAATGCAAAACACCTTTTAAATGAACAGCAACAGAAAGAATTGAAGCGTCATCCGAAGCTGGGAGCAGATTTTTTGAAAAATACATATAGTTTTTCTACATTCGTAAACATAAGTGTATTGCAGCACCACGAGAATTACGACGGAAGTGGATATCCATATGGCAAATGCGGAGAGGATATTTCACTATATGCAAGAATTATCCGCGTGGTGGATCAGTATGATAAGATGATATCAAATCACAGTGAATTGGGAGAAATCAGCCCGTCTGATGCAATGGAATATCTGATGGCAGGAGCCGGAAGAATGTTTGATCCGGAAATAGTACAGTTATTTGTTGAGAAGATAGCAGTATATCCGGTAGGCTGTGAGGTTGAGCTGTCCAACGGATTGCATGCTGTTGTGGCGAAGAATTTTGAAAGATTTTTCTTAAGACCGGTTGTTAAGGTGATTGGGACGGAGAAAGAGTTAAATCTTCGTGATGACCCGGAATGCCGGAATATTATTATTACAAAGATGGTGTTAGATTAACGCAATTATTACTTGCAGATTACTGCTGCATATATCAGCATGAGGGAGCTATGACAGGACAGGGAAAAAGCGCAATTGATACATTACTGGCGGAGAGTTTTAAGGAGCTTGCCAAAAAACATCCGATTGAGAAAATTACAATTAAGGAAATCACGGATTTAGCAGGGGTAATAAGACCGACCTTTTACAATCATTTCCAGGATAAGTATGAATTGTTAGAGTGGATTATTATGACAGATTTGTTAGACCCGATTGAACCGTTAATTCAGAATGGAATGATAAATGAAGGTCTGGTACTTCTTTTTACCAATATAGAAAAAGACAGTGATTTCTATGCACGGGCGATTAAGTTAGAAGGACAGAATTCCTTTGAAGAAATTGCCAAAAGCTGTGTGGAAAATGTCCTTTTAAACGTGATTGAAAAGTCAAGCACAGGAAAAAAACAAAAGTATTCCTGGCTTACTCCGGCAAGAATAGCGGAATATTATGCACAGTCCATGTGCTATGTCGTGATTGCATGGATTCAGTCAGGGATGACGATTACAGCAAAAGAACTGGCAGAGATTTATGATTATATGATAAAACGGTCGATGAATGATATTCTTGCAGAAATGTAAAGCTTTTTGCCCGTTATTTAATATGGACTACAATCCGTAAGCATTGTCTATGGAAAAATCAGCAGAACACGTTATAATTGAAAAAGAGAATGAAAATAATAAGGGAGGATATATGAACTGGATAGAAAATTTGCTGATTATCATCGGCATATCGCTTGATATATTCGCAGGAATGGAATGCCAGGGTTCCCTTGTAGCAAAAATCAATAAAAAGCATTTGACGAAAGTGTGTGTGCTGATTGTAGTATGGCAGCTTGCAGCATTGTATATAGGTCATGTTCTGGCACGTCTTTTATATGTGAATGACCTTGCAAGGGATGAGCGGTTTATCGGAACAGTAATTGCAGCTGTTATTTTCTTCTGTCTGGGAGTCCGGCTTATTGTTAAGGCAATTAAGAACGAAAGAGTGAATGAACACAGGGAAGAAAATCTTGGCTTCAAACGCTTTTGGCGTATGGCAGCAGTGACGAGTATTTATACATTGCTGGCAGGAATTGCATTTGGTTTTTTGGGAACAAATCTTACCGCAATTTTAATAATGATTGTATGCCTTACGGTAGTGGTAGTGATTATGGGAACTTATACAGGATATCATTTCGGATTTGAACATAAGACGAAAGCATATATCGGAGGAGCAGTGCTTCTCTGGATAGCCGGGTTTGATGTTGTTTTCCGGTATGTGATGGTATTGAGAAAATAAGGAAAGAATTAGAACAGAGCAGACTCAAAAAAAGATTGAGAACTGCTCTGTTTCATTTTATAATCAAAAAAGACAAAATAAAAAAGAGAAAGAAAAAAGAATATGAAAATATTTTTAACCGCAATTAATGCAAAATACATTCATTCAAATCTTGCCGTATATAGCCTGAAAGCATATGCAAAGGAATTTAAAGAACAAATTACAATTGGCGAATACACAATTAACAACCGGGTAGACTATATTTTAGAACAGATTTATAAAGAAAGACCGGATGTTTTGTGCTTTTCCTGCTATATCTGGAATATAGATTATGTGGAAGAGCTTATTTTTGAATATCATAAATTATGTCCGGAAGTGCCAATCTGGGTAGGTGGTCCGGAAGTGTCTTATGAAGTGAAGGAATTTTTGGAAAAAAATCCGGCAGTAACAGGTGTCATTATCGGGGAAGGAGAGCGGACCTTTGAACAGTTATGTCAGTTCTATGTGAACAAAAAGGGGAATATAGAGGACCTGAATGGAATTGCATACCGTAAAAATGACAGTGGCGCGATTTGCTTTACCGAGGTGCAAAAACCGATGATTATGGGAGATATCCCGTTTTGTTATGAGCATATCGAGGATTTTGAAAACCGTATCATTTATTATGAGTCAAGCAGAGGCTGTCCGTTCCGGTGCAGTTATTGCCTTTCTTCCATAGAGAAAACACTGCGTTTCCGCGATTTGGAGCTTGTGAAAAAAGAGCTTGCATTTTTTATAGAGAAAAAAGTACCGCAGGTTAAATTTGTAGACCGTACTTTTAACTGTAAGCATGAGCATGCCATGGAAATCTGGCGTTTTGTCAAAGAACATGATAATGGAATTACCAACTTCCATTTTGAGATTTCAGCAGATTTGCTAAATGAGGAGGAGCTTGCTTTAATTCATGATATGAGACCAGGACTAATCCAGTTAGAGATCGGTGTACAGTCGACGAATGATGCGACCATCAAAGAAATCCACCGTACAATGAAGCTGGATGTGCTGAAAGAAATTGTAAGGAAAATCCAGAGTGGTGGAAATATCCATGAGCATTTGGATCTTATTGCAGGGCTTCCGTATGAAGATTATGAAACATTTGCAAAATCCTTTGATGAAATTTACGAATTGAAGCCAAATCAGCTTCAGCTGGGATTTTTAAAAGTGTTAAAAGGCTCTTATATGTATGAGCATGCGAAAGAATATGAGATTGTCTACCATGCAAAACCACCTTATGAGGTAATGAAAACAAAATGGCTTCCGTTTGATGACGTATTAAAAATCAAACAGGTAGAAGAGATGTTAGAGGTTTACTATAACAGCGGTCAGTTTGAGATAACGATGAAGGTGGTTGAGCCGCTATTTGACAGTGCATTTTATATGTTCCAGGAGCTTGGCAGGTTTTATGAGAAAAAAGCATACTTTGGCATGAGCCATTCGAGAATACGCCGCTGTGAAATACTGTTAGAGTTTTTAAAAGAGCGGGGCGAAGTGGAAGAAATTATTAAAATGGTGCAGGAGGCACTTACCTTTGACTTATATTACAGGGAAAATTGTAAGAGCAGACCGCACTGGGCACCGGAGGCAGCATCTTTTAAAGAGCAGACAAGATTTTACTGTAAAAAAGGTGTGAAATCCCACATTGAGCCATTCCATTACCGTTTCCCGGAAAAAAGTAAAAAAGCATTGAATACTTTGCCGGAGTATCTTAAAGAACCGGTTTATGTGTTATTTGATTATGAACACAGAGACCCGTTAGACCACCAGGCACAGGTGACAGAGGTAAATGAGGCAAAGGAATCGGAGAAACAGGCATGATAAAGGATTATGTAGTCATAGATTTGGAAATGACAGGTTTAAACGTAAAAACAGACAGAATATTAGAGGCCGGCGCAGCGCGGGTGAGGGATAATGTAGTGACGGAAACGTTTTCAGCATTAATAAATCCGAAAGTCCCGTTGTCAGAAAAAATTGTACAACTGACCGGCATTACAAATGAAATGGCACAGGCAGGAGAAGATGCCGATACTGTTTTGAAAGAATTTTTTGCGT
>CAKRCJ010000093.1 GCA_934307185.1 uncultured Roseburia sp. | reverse complement strand
CATGAAAAACGGTGAGATGGAGCAGACCTTTATCACACAGAAGTTAAATGTTTCCGGGACAGTAATTAAGGCTTTTGAGTCACTTGGAATTGTAGAGATAATGAGCAGGCGCGCATACCGAAATCCTGTGTCACATTTAAAGATGGGAGAATATCAGCTCGTTTTAAATGAGGAACAGCAGGCAGTTGCAGATGCGATACAGACTGATTTTAACCGGGGAATAAGAAAAACATATTTGCTTAAAGGTGTGACAGGAAGCGGCAAGACAGAAGTATATATGGAGCTGATTGACAATGTGTTAAAGCAGGGAAAGCAGGCAATTGTCTTAATACCGGAGATTGCACTGACCTATCAGACGGTTATGCGGTTTGTAAGACGTTTTGGCGACAGGGTATCTGTCATGAACTCAAAGCTGTCGACTGGCGAGCGTTATGACCAGTTTGAGCGGGCAAAGAAAAAAGATGTGGATATTATGATTGGACCAAGGTCTGCATTGTTCACACCATTTTCAGATTTGGGTATTATTATTATTGACGAGGAACATGAGGGCAGCTACAAAAGTGAGACAGTTCCAAGGTATCATGCAAGGGAAACGGCAATCGAGCGCGCAAGAATGTGTGGTGCCAGCGTGGTACTTGGCTCTGCAACACCTTCCGTTGACAGTTATTATAGGGCAAAGCGGGGAGAATATGAACTGCTCGAATTAAAACACCGTGTGTCAGAAAAACCGTTGCCGGAAGTGGAAATAGCAGACTTAAGAGAAGAATTAAAAGCAGGAAACCGTTCCATTTTAAGCGTAAGGCTACAGGAACTGATAGAGGACCGTTTAAAAAAACGGGAGCAGATTATGCTGTTTATCAACCGCAGGGGAGTGGCAGGCTTTGTCTCTTGCAGAGCCTGCGGTCATGTGATAAAATGTCCGCATTGTGATGTTTCGTTAAGCCAGCATGTGACAAAGGCAAATCCGAAAGGAGAACTTATCTGCCACTATTGTGGATATAAAGAACCGATGCCGCAGACCTGTCCGGCATGCGGGTCAAAATATATCGGTGGTTTTAAGGCGGGAACGCAGAAGATAGAGATGATTGTAAAGCAGCGTTTTCCACAGGCAAGGGTGTTACGTATGGATACCGATACCACGAAGAATAAAGACGGATATGAACAGATTTTATCCGCCTTTGCCAATCAGGAGGCGGATATTTTAATTGGTACGCAGATGATTGTAAAAGGGCATGATTTCCCAAATGTGACATTAGTCGGAGTGCTTGCGGCTGACCTGTCGTTACACATCAGTGATTATCATGCAACAGAACGTACATTCGAACTTCTGACTCAGGCAGCAGGCAGGGCAGGAAGAGGAAACGAACCGGGGGAGGTTGTGATACAGACCTATCAGCCGGACAATTACAGCATACAGACTGCAAAAAAGCATGATTACGAGAAGTTTTATAAGCAGGAGATTGCGTACCGCAGTATGATGTTATATCCGCCGGTCTGGAATATGTTAGTAATACTCTGTGCGTCAAAGTGGGAGCAGACAGCGTATGATGCGGCGGTTAAGCTGATAGAAAAGATTGGCAGCGAAGTGTCCTGTATCGGCCCGGCAGATGCGGCGGTTGCAAAAGTAAATGATATTTACAAAAAAGTCATTCACATAAGGGCAGAGGATTATAAGGAACTCGTTGCAGTGAAGGATAAATTGGAAAATTATATAAGAGATAACAAAGAATTTAAAGATACAATCGTACAATTTGATTTTAACCCAATGAATGGTTTTTAAAGGAGGACAATATGGCACTTAGAACAATAAGAGTACAGGGAGACCCGGTATTAGAGAAAGTATGTAAACCGGTAAAGGAAATGACACCACGTATGAAAGAGCTTATCGAAGATATGTTAGATACAATGTATGAGGCAAACGGAGTAGGGCTTGCCGCTCCACAGGTTGGTATTTTAAAAAGAATTGTAGTCATTGATGTCGGGGAAGGTCCGATTGTTATGGTAAACCCGGTTATTTTAGAGACTTCCGGTGAACAGACCGGAGATGAGGGATGTCTTAGCGTTCCTGGCAAAGCAGGTCAGGTGACAAGACCGGATTATGTAAAAGCAATGGCTTATGATGAAGAGATGAACGAATACGAAATCGAGGGAACAGAGCTGTTAGCAAGAGCAATCTGCCATGAGCTTGACCATTTAGATGGACACCTTTATGTGGAAAAAGTAGAAGGACAGCTTCATGAAGTAACATATGAGGACGAGGAATAGAGTATGAAAGTTATTTTTATGGGTACACCGGATTTTTCGGTAAATACACTTGAGGAAATCATTAAAGCAGGTCATGAGGTTGTGTTAGTTGTATCACAGCCGGATAAAGCAGTAGGAAGAAGCAAGGCATTAAAATATACACCGGTAAAAGAATGTGCGTTGTCACATGGAATAGAGGTTTATCAGCCACAGAAGATAAGAACAGAAGAAAGCATTGAATATTTAAGAAAATATAATGCGGATATTTTTATCGTGGAAGCATTTGGACAGATTATCCCAAAAGCAATTTTGGATATGCCACGTTTTGGCTGTGTGAATGTACATGCGTCACTTCTTCCAAAATACCGCGGGGCAGCGCCAATCCAGTGGGCAGTCATTAATGGGGAAAAGACAACCGGAGTAACCATTATGCGCATGGATGAGGGAATTGACACCGGTGATATGATTATGAAACAAGAAGTGGAGCTTGATGCAGAGGAGACAGGCGGAAGCCTGTTCGATAAACTTGCAGAGACAGGCGCAAAGCTTTGCGTAAAAGCCATGGAAGCAATTGAAAACGGCACGGCAGTTTACACACCACAGGATGACAGTCTTGCAACACATACTGGAAAAATTAAAAAAGAGATGGGAAGCATTGACTGGTCAATGGATGCAGAGGTAATTGAACGGCTCATCCGGGGACTTAATCCATGGCCGAGTGCTTATACCAGGTTAGATGATAAGAATTTAAAAATCTGGAAGGCAAAAGTGGTATCCCATGAGGTGAAAGCATCACCGGGATGCATTTTAAAGGTAACAAAAGATGAGATGGAGGTTCAGGCTGGAAATGCTGTTTTAGCACTGGAAGAAATACAGTTGGAAGGCAAAAAACGGATGACAGTCGATGCATTTTTAAGAGGATATGAAGTAAGTGAAGGAAGCTTCTTAAAACGCTGTTAAGGGAAAGGAAGGATAGTTATGCCATATTATTATTACGGATTTGACCCAACTTATATACTTGTTGTAATCGGGGCAGTTATCTGTCTGATTGCATCTGCAAGGGTAAAAACAACTTTTAACAAATATTCACAGTACCGCAGCGCATCAGGAATGACTGGTGCAGAGGCAGCACAGAGAATTTTAAACTACGCAGGCATTTATGATGTAACTGTGCAGCATATATCAGGAAATCTGACAGACCATTACAATCCGTCCCAGAAAACATTAAATCTTTCGGACTCCGTTTATAATGCAACATCTGTTGCTGCAATCGGTGTTGCTGCCCATGAGTGTGGACATGCAATCCAGCATCAGAAAAGTTATTTTCCACTGACGCTCCGTACTGCGATTGTCCCGGTTGCAAATATCGGTTCAACACTGGCATGGCCGCTTATTATTATCGGTCTGTTTTTCAGCCGTAATACAGGCGCCGTATTAATTGACCTTGGAATTATCTGTTTTTCTTTTGCAGTTATTTTCCAGCTCGTAACTTTGCCGGTAGAGTTTAATGCTTCCGCACGCGCACTGCGCATTTTAGGTGAGCAGGGAATTTTAAGTGACAGTGAGCTTCCATATACGAAAAAAGTGTTAAAGGCGGCAGCACTTACTTATGTGGCAAGCGCGGCAGCGGCAATTTTACAGTTATTGCGTCTTGTTTTGTTATTTGGAGGAAGAGACCGTGACTGATAATGTCAATACAAGAGAACTGATTTTAGGGATACTGTTAGAAGTGACAAAAGAGGGCAGTTACAGCCATCTTGTCATCCGTTCTGTTTTAGATAAATATCAGTATCTGGATAAAAAAGAACGTGCTTTTATTACAAGAACTGCTGAAGGCACATTGCAGCACATGATAGAGATTGATTATATCATCAATCAGTATTCGAAAGTAAAAGTAAATAAAATGAAGCCGGTAATAAGAAATATTTTACGGATGAGTGTCTATCAGTTAAAGTATATGGATTCCGTGCCGGCTTCCGCAGCATGTAATGAAGCTGTAAAGCTTGCGAGAAAAAAAGGCTTTTCGTCCCTCAGTGGTTTTGTAAACGGTGTGCTGCGCAATATCAGCCGTAATCTGACAGAAATCGAATACCCGGATGAAAAAATAAATAAAATGGAATACCTGTCTGTACGATATTCCATGCCGGAATGGATTGTAAAGCAATGGATGGATGATTATGGGGAAGAACAGACCGCAAAAATACTAAAAGCCTTTTTAAAAGAAGCCCCGGTTACAATCCGGACCAATCTTTTAAAGACTACACCGGACGAACTTCAAAAACAGCTGGAAAAAGAAGGGGTTACCGTAGAAAAAATTGACTGCCCGTCATATCCTGATTTAAACTATGCATTTGTTATCCGTGGATTTGATTATTTAAATGCATTGCAAAGCTTTAAAGACGGACTTTTTTATGTGCAGGACATCAGTTCTATGATGGTGGCGGAATTAGCGGCGCCGGATGAGAACAGCTATATTATTGACGTATGTGCAGCACCGGGTGGAAAAAGTATCCATTTGGCAGAAAAAATGCATGGAACCGGAATGGTGGAAGCAAGGGATCTGACAGAGTACAAAACAGAGCTTATTAAAGAGAATATAAAAAGACACAATCTTACCAATATGAAAGCTGTTTTGATGGATGCAACGATATTTGACGAAAAATCGGCAGAAAAGGCAGATGTTGTAATTGCAGACCTGCCGTGTTCCGGTCTTGGTGTCATGCGTAAAAAAACAGATATCAAATATAAAATGAACAAAGAGACAGAGCAGAGTCTCGTTTTGCTCCAGCAGAAAATATTAAATAATGTATGCCGTTATGTAAAATCCGGCGGCATACTGTTATATTCTACCTGTACCATTGATAAAATGGAAAATGAGAGCAATGTGGCATGGTTTTTGGAGGCACACCCGGAGTTTGAACTTTTAAAAATGCAGCAGATTTTCCCGGAGGATAACTTCGGAGATGGATTTTTCCTTGCAAAACTAAAGAAAAGTAAGTCCGGTAACTAAGGAGAATTTATGTATCAGCAGGATAAAACAGACATAAAGTCGTTAAATCTTACAGAACTGACTGCGTTTATGGAGCAGTTAGGGGAAAAAACATTTCGGGCAAAACAGGTTTACCAGTGGCTTCATGTAAAGCATGTGGCTTCTTTTGACGAGATGAGTAATATTTCGAAAGTACTGATTGAAAAATTAAAAGAGAACAGTTATCTGGTGAATTTAAAGCAGGAGGCTGTCCAGATATCCAAAATTGACGGGACAAGAAAGTATCTTTTCCTTCTGGAAGATGGAAATGTCATAGAGAGTGTCCTTATGAAATATAAGCATGGAAATTCTGTCTGTATTTCTTCACAGGTTGGCTGCCGCATGGGCTGCAGGTTCTGTGCATCAACCCTGGATGGTCTGGTCAGAGGGCTTACCGCATCTGAGATGTTAGACCAGATTTATCATATTGGAAGGGATATTGGAGAAAGAATTTCAAATGTAGTTGTTATGGGAACCGGAGAACCGATGGACAATTTCGACAATCTGTTAAAGTTCATTGAGCTTTTAACCGATGAGAACGGCCTTAATATCAGCCAGCGGAATTTAACGGTATCTACGTGTGGAATTGTGCCAAAAATGAAAGAGCTGGCAGACAAAAAGCTGCAGATTACATTAGCACTATCCCTTCATGCGTCTACACAGGAAAAAAGATTAGAACTTATGCCGGTTGCAAATAAATATAATATACAGGAAGTAATGGATGCCTGTAAGTACTATTTTAAGCAGACCGGACGTAGAGTTACATTTGAATACAGTCTTGTTGGCGGTGTAAATGACACGGATGAAGATGTAAATAATTTGTGCAGGCTGGTAAAAGGAATGAACTGTCATATTAATCTGATTCCGGTCAATCCGATCAAGGAAAGGGATTACGTACAGCCAGATGGGAAGGTGACAGCCGCGTTCAAAAATAAACTTGAAAAGAACGGGATTAATGTTACAATTAGAAGAGAAATGGGCAGAGATATTGATGGTGCCTGTGGACAGCTCAGAAAACGTTATATGGGCGGGCAGGCATAACAGAAAGGCAGGAAATAATAAATGAAGACGTTTTCCATGACGAATATTGGAAGGCGACGTGAAATGAATCAGGATTATATGTTTACCTCTGAAACAGCAGTCGGGAAGCTGCCAAATCTTTTTCTGGTGGCAGACGGCATGGGTGGACATAAAGCAGGGGAATATGCCTCTAAATTTACAGTAGATAAGATTGTTGAAATTATCTCAAATTCAGGGCAGGAAGAACCGGTTGCGGCAATGAAAGAAGCGGTAACAGGCGCAAACAATTTGTTGATGGAGGAAGCTAACGCAGATTCATCCAAAACAGGAATGGGTACAACAGTTGTGGCTGCCACGGTAATTAGAGACCGTCTGCATGTTGCCAATGTAGGTGACAGTCGTTTGTATATCATTAATCACGGAGCTATCAGACAGATTACAAGAGACCATTCCCTTGTGGAAGAAATGGTTCGTTTAGGAGAGATGGCGAAAGAAGATGCAAAAGACCATCCGGATAAAAATATTATTACACGAGCAGTCGGTGTTATACCGGAAGTAAATGTGGATTTTTTTGAAGTAGAATTAAGCGCAGGGGATATTATTCTAATGTGCTCAGACGGACTGACGAATATGGTCGATGATGAGGATATCAAAAAGATTGTATTAGGACAGAGAGATATTGTTGAGAAAGCAGAAAAATTAGTGGATACCGCCAATGAGAATGGCGGAAAGGATAATATCACAGTGGTGTTGATAGAACCATTTTCTGATGAGGTGAAGGAATGTTAACGGAAGGAATGTTTATCGGAGAACGTTATGAAATTGTAAGTAAAATCGGAACTGGCGGAATGTCAGATGTATATAAAGCAAAAGATCATACATTAGGAAGATTTGTTGCTATTAAAGTTTTAAAATCGGAATTTTCTGAGGATGTTAATTTTGTAACAAAGTTTCGTACAGAGGCACAGTCGGCAGCAGGATTAGAACATCCGAATATCGTAAATATTTATGATGTCGGCAGTGAAAACGGAATGCACTACATTGTAATGGAATATGTAGAGGGCATTACCTTAAAGACATATATTGAGAAAAAAGGACAGCTGACCTTTAAAGAGGCAGTAAGCATTGCAATTCAGGTGGGACGCGGTATTGAGGCGGCTCATAATAAAGGAATTATCCACAGGGATATTAAGCCGCAGAATATTATCATTTCCACTGAAGGAAAAGTGAAAGTAACAGATTTTGGAATTGCAAGAGCTGCATCTTCCAACACAATCAGTTCAGATGTTATGGGTTCCGTGCACTATGCATCACCGGAACAGGCAAGAAATGGCTTTGTGGACGGAAAGAGTGATATTTACTCTCTTGGTATTGTAATGTATGAGATGGTGACCGGAAGGGTTCCATTTGATGGGGATACGACAGTTGCAGTTGCAATCCAGCATTTACAGGAGGAGATTGTTTCTCCGAGCGCATATGCTCCGAATCTGCCAATCAGTATGGAAAAGATTATTTTAAAATGTACACAGAAAAATCCGGACCGCAGATATGAATCCATGACAGCACTGCTTGCAGATTTAAGGAAATCATTGATTAACCCTAATGAAGATTTTGTTGTAATTGCCCCGGTGTCCCAGGAGAAAACCCGCGTTATCAACGAAGATGAGATTAAGAAAATAAAACAGGAAACAAGCAATATTTATCTGGGAGAGGAAGAAGAGCCTGGCTATCCACGTCAAAAA
>CAKRCJ010000092.1 GCA_934307185.1 uncultured Roseburia sp. | reverse complement strand
CGGCGTCAGAAGCGTCTTCTTATGATTTTATTCATTTTTCACAATTAAATTTACTTATACTATGAGTTTCGCAATTACCTAAAGTATAATAATAATTCAGAGGAGAAAACATGAGCATAGAACGTAATGTCACAGTTGCAGCAGTTCAGATGAAATGCAGTAATTGTGTGGAAGAGAATATAGAAAAAGCAGACAAGCTTGTCAGAAAAGCAGCAAAAGCCGGGGCGCAGATTATTTTACTGCCGGAGCTGTTTGAGCGACAATATTTTTGTCAGGAACGCAGATATGAGTATTATTCCTTTGCAAAACCGGTAGAAGAAAATGATGCTGTCAGACATTTTTCGAAGCTGGCAAAGGAGCTTTCTGTTGTCATTCCGGTGAGCTTTTATGAAAAAGATGTCAACCGGTTATTTAATACGGTTGCAGTCATTGATGCGGATGGGAGCAATCTTGGAATTTATCGAAAAACACATATTCCGGATGATCATTATTATCAGGAGAAATTTTATTTTGTTCCCGGTGATACCGGATTTAAGGTATTTGATACAGCGTATGGAAAAATCGGAGTAGGAATCTGCTGGGATCAGTGGTTTCCGGAGACGGCAAGGGCTATGGCGGTAAAAGGCGCAGAGCTTCTTTTTTATCCGACTGCTATTGGCAGTGAACCAATCTTAGAGTGTGACAGTATGCCTCATTGGAGAAGAGCCATGCAGGGACATGCAGCAGCCAATCTTGTGCCGGTAATTGCAGCAAACCGCATTGGAACAGAAGAAGTGCATCCGTGTGAAGAAAACGGTGGACAGAAATCGGCACTGACTTTTTATGGGTCTTCTTTTATTACAGACCAGACAGGAGAGCTTGCAGCAACCGCAGACAGAGAGACAGAACAGGCGATTTTTGCAACATTTGACTTAAATGAGCTGGCAGAAAACCGCCTGTCCTGGGGAATATTCAGGGATAGAAGACCAGAATGTTATAAAGATATCTGCAATTAATATCCCAGCTCCTCACCAATTAAAATTACTCTAATTCTTCCGGCAATGCCGCTTCGTCTTGTAATAACAACCTGGTTGCAGATGCAGTCCGGGGAGAGGCAGTCGGCACAGACGCCTGTCTGTGTGCAAGGAGTTTTTTTGTTCAGGCGGGCACAGTTCATAGGGGTTGCAGTTAAGTGGACGCGGTCAATGGCTTCGTCCACATTTTTTGCAGCTTTATTCATTCCGGCAAGAATAATTACATTTTCAGGCCCGTAAATTAAAGCGGCGACACGGTTTCCGTTGCCATCAATATTAACTAATTCCCCATCAATTGTCATGGCATTCGTGCTCATAAAATAATAATCTGCCACGAGCGCATCATGGAACATCTTTTTTGAGTCTTCCGGCGTCTGACAGACTGCCCGGTCTAAAAAATTAATATCAGCGGAGCGTAAAGCATCAATCATTCCGCTTTCCTCTAAGGTCATGGAACCGCCGTGCGCTACGAGAGAACCGGCCGGCACAAAAGACAGTGCCTTTGCTACCGCTTCTTTTGCTGTTGGGCAATAATAGGCTTCCATTCTTCTTTTCTCAAAATTCTTAATCATAGTATTTGCTAAAGTTTCATAATATTGTGATTTCGGTGTCATACAATCCTCCTTGTTTGCGAAGCAAATGCGACTGCTTATGCAGGAGCAGAGGATTTGCCTCCTTTGTTTTGCGAAGCAAAATATAGTTTTATTATAACCGCATTTGGGCTTTATGCAAGAATTTTAATGAATTAACAATTCTGAAACAAATCTCAAACAAATTGAAAATAATGCAATGATAGATTTATCGCAAAGTGATGTGTTATGATATTATTAATTAGGAAGTTATATGACCCGGAAAAAGAATTGACCGTATAAAGAAAATAACGGAAAGGAACAGAAAAATGATACACATTCTTGTAGTTGATGATGATAAAAATTTAAATAGGACAGTCTGTACATACTTAAATGACTGTGGATTTGAGGCAAAAGGGGTTTTAAGTGCAAAAGATGCCTATGATGAGATGTATAACAATTTATATGAGCTGATTATTTCTGACATTATGATGCCGGAGATCGACGGATTTGAATTTGCAGAGACAGTGCGGCAGGTGAATAAACACATACCAATTCTTTTCATGTCAGCAAAAGATGACCTTCCGTCGAAGCGGAAAGGATTTTTGGTCGGAATTGATGATTATATGGTAAAGCCGGTGGAGCTTGCCGAGCTTGAGATGCGTGTCCGCGCGCTGTTACGCAGAACCAACATCGAGATGGAGCGTAAGATTATTGTTGGAAACTTAGAGTTAGATGCAGACGGCATGACGGCGGTCATTGACGGGGAAGAAATTCCAATCACAACGAGGGAATTTAATATTTTATATAAATTGTTGTCTTATCCGAAAAAAACATTTACGAGAGCACAGCTAATGGACGAATTCTGGGGACTCGATTCCGGTACAAGCTTACGTGCGGTAGATGTTTATGTGACAAAGCTAAGGGATAAGTTCTGTGCCTGTGATGGCTTTGAGATAAAGACGGTGCGCGGGCTTGGATACAAGGCGGTATTGCTGTAAAAAATATGGTTACGGTGAGACCGGCAGAGCACGTCATCTTGCAGTCAGGCAATGTGTAAAGCTGGCTATGGGATTACTATAATGGAGATTTTAAGAGAGAGGGATTTTTAAATGAAAAAGCCGGAAAATACAAATATGATAAAAAATGACCGTTTCCCATCTTCGTTGTTTGTGGTCTATTTTCTTGTACTGTTATTAATGTCAGGTATTCATACAGGAATTATTGTGGGAATGAATGCGCTGGAGTGGAATAAAATAGTGCAGGTGATTTTACCGTTAGGTTATTGGACATTAGTAGCAGTCGGTCTGACACTTTTTACAAGAAATGTTATCCGGAAGAATTATGAAAAGCCGATGCATGACCTTGCGGATGCAACAAAAAAAGTGGCGGAAGGCGATTTCTCCGTGTATGTTCCGACACTTCACACTTCTGACCGGTTAGATTATCTTGATGTTATGATTATTGATTTTAACAAAATGGTGGAGGAGCTTGGCAGTATTGAGACGTTAAAGACGGATTTTTTTTCCAATGTTTCCCATGAAATAAAAACGCCGCTTGCCATTATCCAAAACAATGCAGAGCTTTTATGTATGGAAAAGAGGCCGGAAAAACAAAAGGAGTATGCCGAGACGATTTTTCAGACAACGAAGCGTCTTTCCGAGCTTATCAGCAATATTTTAAAGCTGAGTAAGTTAGAAAAACAGACGATTGCGCCGATTGTAGAGGAGTACGATTTGTGCGAACAGCTTGCAGAATGTGCCGTCAATTATGAGCCGGTATGGGAGAAAAAAGAGATTGAATTTGATGCAGATATGGAAGACTCGGTGAAAATTATGGCAGATGCCGCGTTGATGGAGTTAGTCTGGAATAACCTTTTTTCCAACGCAGTGAAGTTCACAGAGCCGGGAGGAACGATAAAGCTGACCGAGCAGTCGGATGAGTCTGAAATCCGTGTGTCAGTGGAGGATAACGGCTGTGGAATGTCAGAGGAGACGAGAAAGCATATTTTTGAAAAATTTTATCAAGGCGATACGTCCCACGCCATGGCAGGAAATGGTCTTGGTCTTGCACTTGCAATGTGTGTTTTGCAGTTAAACGGCTATAAAATAGAAGTGGAAAGCGAACCGGGACGAGGTAGTAAATTTACCGTGATTATTCCGAAAAAGGGAAAGTAGTAAATGAATACCAGACAGAAAGTGAATTTCTGGAAAAATGAATGAGTCTGAAAGTTTTGATTATATGAAAGTGACGGTCGATGAAGCGGAGCAGGTCTGTGCGAAAGGGCATGCGCTGCTGTAACTGCAACTTGTGCCAACCGATTATCCAGTTATGCCAACATCCCCTATTTTCCACTAAAAATGATAAGTTTATTTCACAGCAATCCATTACGGATGAAAAGAGAAAACGAATTTTTGGAGGAAAAAAGATGATGAAGAAGAAAGTAGCAGCAATGATGTGTGTGGCAGCAATGACAATTGGCATGACAGCCTGCGGCGGGGAAAAAGCAGCAGAAACACCGGCTCCTGCACAGACAGAAAGCTCCCAGACACAGGAGACAGAGGCAGCAGCCGAGACAGAGAGCAAAGAAGAGACAGCCGAAGGAGCAGTATTTACAACAGATTTACTTTTCAATGATGCAGATGAACTTGTAGATTATGTGCCTTTTGCACCAACCGGAAATTCTTATGCAGAAGCAATGATGCAGGTAACAGGATATACATATACCTTTATTCCAGATGGCGATACTTATACAGTAGAGTTCGCATATGAGTGTGGAACACCGGGCGAAGATACCACAATGTACATGAAGAGAGATTATACATTTACCGGAACATGCACAGCAGATGGAGACGTATATACATTAGACGCACCGGAGCATTTCACAATGACACAGGAGACAGCAGGTCAGTTCGCTGCAACAAGCGGTGAGGGTGGAGCTGATTTCTGGGGACCAAACGGACTTACAATTGATGAGACTTACACAAACGATGACAACTACAACGGATTGAACGCAGCTGATATTCTTGCAGCATTCCAGCCTTGCAAAGCAATCGTAAACGGAGACGCTTTAAGCTTTGAGGAAGTAGAAGGTACAGAGGATGTTGAAACAACAGAAGCCGTTGAGACAACAGAAGCTGTAGAAGCTACAGAAGCAGAGTAAGCGTGGAGGTCTCCTATGAAAAAGCCAAAATATCGTTTGTTTACGGTTTTATCTGTGGTATTCCTCATTCTTGGAATTTTAATGACAACGGTCGGCGGACATTTCAACACCGTGCTTACCGTTGCAATGGAAGGCTCTACGACAGATAAAGAGACAGCAGAAATGACATATGCGGACGGATTGGCAATGAATGTGGAACTTGAGGAAGAAGGTCTGGTCTTATTGAAAAATGAGAACCAGACACTTCCTTTATCTGCAGGAAAAGTCAATGTGTTTGGAGAACATGCTTCGAATATGGTCTACAATGGTTCCGGTTCTTCCGCAGGAAATGCTAATGGCGCAGTGACCATCAAAGAAGGATTGGAAAAAGCAGGACTGGAAGTGAATGACAGCCTCTGGTCTTATATTGAGAAAAATACAACTGCAAATAATGATACTTCTGTTCACGAAGGGAATGAAGTAGATATTTCCGGTTATCCAATCAATGAAATGTCGGTAGACCTGTACACTGGGGATTATAGCTTTGAAAAATTAAAAGAATATTCCGATAATGCGATTGTGGTAATCGGACGTGTTGGCGGGGAAGGACAGGACCTTCCACGTATCGGTTTCGGGGAAGATGGAACGGAGAGTTATCTGGAACTGAACGGGAATGAGAAAAATCTCTTGAAAGCATTAAAGGAAAATGGTTTCAAGACAACGGTTCTTATTAATTCTTCCTATGCGATGGAGCTTGGATTTATCAATCAGGAAGAATACGGTGTAGAGGCAGCTATCTGGATTGGAGGTCCTGGAATTGCAGGCGCAACTGCAGTGGGTGAGGCACTCACCGGAAAAATCAATCCTTCCGGCAGATTGGTGGATACATATGCCTATGACCTTACCACACAATCTACCTATTATACCTCTGATTATAACTATTATTATTCAGCAGAGGATAATACGAAAATTCTTGGCGGATTTTCGAACTATTCCGAGGGAATTTATGTCGGATACCGCTGGTATGAGACTGCGGATGCAGAAGGTTACTGGAATAATATTTCCAATGAATACGGAAACGGTTATGAGGGCGTGGTGCAGTATCCATTTGGCTACGGAATGTCTTATACCACCTTTGCACAGAAAATTACTTCTGCAGAGGAAAAAGATGGAGTCATGAATTTTGAAGTGGAAGTGACAAACACCGGAGATATTTATGCTGGAAAAGATGTCATTCAGCTCTATTCCGAAACACCTTATACACCGGGTGGTACAGAAAAGAGTAAAGTAGTGCTTTGCGCATTTGAAAAGACTGCGCTGCTGCAGCCGGGCGAAACGGAAACTTATAATTTGAGTGTTGCTTTGGAGGATATTGCTTCCTACGATGAGACAGCAGCGAATGGAAATGGAGCTTATGTTTTAGACGCAGGTAATTACGCATTTTATCTGAGTGAGAATGCGCATAGCTGGTCAGTAATTGATACACAGGATACAGAAAAATATTTTGCGTATATATTGGACAGTCAGATTATTTATGACGAGAACAACAAGCGTTCCTCTGATGAGGTAGTGGCTTCTAACCAGTTTGCGGATGCAAAAAATGATATCCCGGAGCTTTCCCGGGCGAATGGATTTGCAAATGCGAAAGAGACAATTTTTTCAGAGATTGAGGACATTGCTTTGGAAAAAACAGACACAATGTATGATTTGCTTATTAATAAAGCCTCCGAAGCCGGAGAGTATCAGGGAGAAATATTAGATACGACAACCGGAGCAGCAAAGAAATATACGATGGAGGATATGGCTGGTGTTTCTTACGAGGATGAGAAATGGGATACGTTTGTAAGCCAGATGTCTGTGGAGGATATGATGACACTGATTGGCACGGGCGGATGGTCCACAGCGGCAATTGACAGTATCGGAAAAACAAAGACGACTGATATTGACGGACCATTTGGTTTATCTAATTTCGTGCAGAATGAACTGGGTAATAGTGAGAGCGTCTGTGTTTCCTATTGCAGCGAGGTTGTTGCTGCATCGACCTGGAACAAAGAGCTTGTAAACCGTTATGGACAGACTGTTGGCAATGAAGGAAATGCAACCGGCGTTTCCGGCTGGTATGCACCAGGTGCGAACCTGCATCGTTCCTCTTTTAGTGGACGTAACCCGGAATATTATTCCGAGGACAGCTATTTATCCGGCGTGATGAGTGCAAATATGGTAGAGGGTGCGTTGTCCCGTGGATTATATGTTTATGTCAAACATTTTGCATTCAACGACCAGGAGGCAAACCGTACCAACAAGGAAAATTGCTGGATGAGTGAGCAGACTGCCCGTGAGGTTTACTTAAAACCGTTTGAAATGGCAGTCAAAGACGGTGGGGCAACCGGACTGATGGCTTCTTATATGTGGTTTGAAGGAAAATGGTGTGGTGGTGATTACAATTTAATGACCAATGTTGTGCGGAAAGAGTGGGGCTTTACCGGAATGGTTGTCACAGACAATTACTGTGGAACATGGATGAACCCGACGAAAGCAATCATGGCAGGAACCGACCTGATTTTAAGCAATGCGGCAAGGGAGGTGGAAGCTTCCGTTATATCGACGGACGAGGGAATTAGTGCCATGAAAAATTCCTGTAAAAATATTTTATTTACGATTTCAGATGCAGCAGGAAAACGTGAGATTGCAGCGCGCGCAGGATTTGACTGGTGGGGACTTACTTATATCAGCACACAGATTATTTTTTATGGATGTGCAGCACTGTTTGCGGTGATTGCGTACATTAAATACCGGAAATGGTTAAAAAATGCAGTGATGATTGAAGTAGAAGAAAACAAATAAATAAGTTACAATAAAGGCATAGAAAAATCTATGTCTTTATTGCGTTGGGGAAAGGTATGAAAAAGCGATGAAATTTGCCATTGTAGATGATGAGAAAAAAGCGACCGCCAGGATTGAAACATACATAGCGCAGTTTGTGACGGAAAATCATTTTGAAATTCAGACCAGTGTATTCCATAATCCGGAAGAGTTTCTGGAAGCATATACGAAAGACTATGACCTTGTTTTCCTGGATGTGGAAATGCCTGGATTAAATGGGATTGAGACAGCAAAAGAGCTGCGGCGTATAGACGGAAATGTCGTCATTATGTTTATCACAAACATGGCGCAGTATGCAATCCACGGATACGAGGTAGAAGCGGTGGACTATGTGCTAAAGCCGTTAAGCTACGCAGATTTTGCAATGAAATTACAGAAAGCTCTGCGTTATATTGCAAGAAATGAAGATATAAACATGAAAATATGTACAAAAGATGGAAT
>CAKRCJ010000091.1 GCA_934307185.1 uncultured Roseburia sp. | reverse complement strand
CCAATGAAGATAAGACTCTAAGAAAAGTGGAAGCCACTGCTTCCATTTTTCTTGCTTTTTGAGGCTTATCGTAATGCCCTGGGCAATGGAATTTTCGATGCCATCCCTGCGTTTTTTATTCGTAGTAGACTATCGTAAAAAGTCTTTTCAAATCCATAACACAGCCTTACAATGTGGCAGCGTCCTTTATTTTCATTAAACTCCGATTTTCCTATAAATCCAGCGCCGTATGATATCCCCGGTACACCGCATTCGTAATCGTAGACACTTTTTCCGCATCCCCGATTACCGAGACATATGGTGCACTGTCACGGAGTTCTTCCACGATATCTGTTCTGGAGCGCTGTCCCAATGCACAGATAACCGTCTCGCCCGGAACGAACACTTCCTTTTCGTCCTTGTCAAGACACAAAACACCTTTCTCTGTGACTTCAATTCCGCGAAGCCCGGTATGTACGGTAAGATATTTTTCAATCTCTTTTAACAAAAGTGGACGGTGTCTTACATTTGCATCCGGCGCAAGCATATCCCGCATTTCCACAAGCTCTACGCGTTTTCCCTCCATACCAAGATGAATGGCACACTCACAGCCGGCAAGTCCGCCGCCAAATACAACAACCATATCCTTGCATTGTTCCTTCTGTTTATAATAATTGTTCACGACAATGACATTTTCCCCGTCAATTCCTTTGATTGGAGGAATGAGCGGTTTCGAACCAACCGCGATAATCAGTGCGTCCGGTGCTTCTTTTTCGACGTACTCCTTTGTCACCTCGGTGTTCAGACGGATTTTGGCTCCTGCAGTTCTTGCCATTTTCTCATAAACTCCAGTCAGCTGGTACATTTCATATTTAAAAGGAAGCGCCTGCTCACTCTTTAAAATTCCACCAAGCTCTGGCTCTTTCTCACAGAGAATAACCTCATGTCCGCGCTTTGCCGCTGTGTATGCAGCATACAATCCACCCGGACCACCGCCGGCGATAAGAACCTTCTTTTTTACCGGGGCAGGATAAATGACATCACCTTCTATTTCACGTCCAATCACCGGATTGACGGTACATCTTCTTGTAGAGGTTGCCGCCCGCTCTGCCATACAGGTAAAGCATCTTAAACAACGCACAATCTCATCGTCCCTGTTTTCCATAATTTTCGCAGGAAGATACGGGTCAGCCAAAAGCGCTCTTGCCATTTCTACTACATCTGCCTTGCCGGAGGCAATGATTTCTTCCATCTGTGCCGGGTCATTTAAACCTCCAATCGTTGCAACCGGAACGCTTACATGTTTTTTGATTTCTGCTGCCAGATAAACATTGCAGCCATGTTCTTTGAACATGGATGGGTGTGTATCCCCGAAGGTTCTCTGGTAAGTACCGGCTGATACATGCAAAAGATCCACATACGGCTCTAATATTTTCGCAATCTCCACACCCGTGGCAAGGTCATAACCTTCCTCTACAAATTCGGCACCACTCATACGAAATTCAATCGGGAAAAATGGTCCGACTGCCTCTCTTACCGCTTTTAACACCTCAATTGCAAAACGACACCTATTTTCAATACTGCCGCCATATGCATCGGTTCTGTGATTAAACATCGGAGACAAAAACTGATTGATAAGCCAGCCGTGGCCGCCATGTATCATAATCATTTCAAAACCGGCGCGCTTTGCCATTGCCGCTGTTTTTCCATAAGAAGCTACAATATCGTCAATCATTTCCTGTGTCAGCTCATGTACGGCTACCCCATCTGCCCTCGTGCAGGCGGAAGGGCCCCACTGACACATTTCCTTCTGTTTTGTCTTATCTGTCATATAAGTTCCAGCGTACATACCGGAATGTGACAGTTCAATGGACGGAATAGAACCGTGCCGTCTGATGGCATCTGCTGTATAAGTTGCACTCGCCAATGAATTTAAAATGGCAGGATCCAAATGATAGGCATGGCTGCCGTCTGTTTTCGGGTGCACCATACACTCGGAAACGGTCACTGCGCCCGCCCCACCTTTTGCACGAAGCTCATAAAATGCAGTGGACTTCGGTCCGATACAACCGTCATTTGTAATATCCGTTCCACCCATCGGAGCGGAAAACATTCTATTTTTGAAAGTCACTCTGCCAAGCGTAATCGGCTTGCAGAGGTTTGGATATTTTCTTATCATGCTAGTTCTCCTTGTATCTTATTGTGTTTAGATAATTGTGAAACTCAATTTTAACTATCTATGATTGTACAAAAATCCTTTACAACGCCCTCCGGATACACTCCTCGATATAATCTTCACCCAAATCCGTATTTAATGTAAGGTCAAAGTTTGCGGCTGCGCCCCACATTCTACCGGTATAATAATGGTAATTGTCGGAGCGGAGCTTATCTTCCTTGCGGATTTTATACCCGGCTTCCTTTTGTGAAATATTTAACCGCTTCATCACACGTTTTTCCCGGCTCACCATCGGAGCAGAGAAAAATACTTTCAACACATTTGCGTGGTCTTTTAAAATGTAATCGGAGCATCTTCCGACAATGACGCAGTTTCCTTTTTCCGCGAGTTCTTTTATTACCTTTGACTCGGCTTCAAAAATCTTGTCTTTTGGAGCCTCCTGCTCTGATTTGCTGTAGTTGTAAACCTGATTTACCAAATCGTATAAAAAGCTGTTGGTCATAGACTCTTCGTTTTTACTGATAAAGTCAGATGTCAGGCCTGTCGTTCCGGCAGCCATTTTAATAATCTCCTGGTCATAAAACTCAAATTCAAGCTTTTGGGCTAACTTTTTTCCAATGTCATGCCCGCCGCTTCCATACTGTCTGCCAATGACAATGATATTTTTCTGGTATGTATTTTCTGTCTCGTTCTCCGGCTCTGTATTCTCTTTGTATTGCTCCGGGAATAAAAACGTTTTCACAAACTCTAACTTCTTACCGAGCAGTCTTGCGATAAAACCGACTAACAATGCCGCAATAATGGTACCCTCACGGACACCGTTTAATTTCCCGGAAAAAATGAAGGATAACGCTGCCGCAATGACTGCCATGGAAGTGTCAAAAATAATTTTTGTTGTTCCAAAGTTTGTGTTCCAGGTCTGTACAATTGCACGGACAAAAGACTCACCCGGAAGCATGACTACGTCAGCAAGCACCTCTAAATAAACACCAAAGCCAAGTACCAGACAGCCTGCCAGCAATGCAATGATTTTTACCAGATAATTCTGCGGATTTACCCAGAAAAACAGATACATTGTAAAATCAATAAAATATCCGAATGCGATAGATACCGGTATCTGCAAAATATTTTCGATTTTAAAGTTTTTCCGCAAAATTAAAATCTGTAATAAAATAAGCAGGATGCTGAAAAATATCGTGAAATTTCCAAGTGTAAACGGAAAATTCAGGCTGAGTACATACGGAATGGAAGAAATCGGTGATGTTCCAAGGCTTGCTTTCGTCACAAGACTGACTCCTAATGCGTTGACAAATAGTCCAACCAAAAATAAAAGATAACGTTTTAGCTTATTCATTTTTCTTATTTCCTTTATTTTTAAAGTTCTCCTTTGTTTTCCTCATATAATTCCGGCAGAATTACTGCAAGATTTGTAAATTCCTTAATATTATGACCAAATAAACCTTGCGAAACAACCTCCGGTATGCGGACTCCTTCTGGCAGAGTTTTTACGATTTTTCCGTCGACAACTCCCATTCCAATCCAGAAGCGGGAGCAGAATACCATTCCGTCCTCATACGGATACCATTTGTGTGTCATTGCAGCCGCACAGTTTCCTTCTCCAATCGCACATACTAACGAAGTACATTTTTCTGTTCCAATCAGTGCTTCATTAAATCCGAAGTCTGCCGGTCTTTTGAAATTTAATTTCAAAAAGTCTGGTCCCATTCCGGCATTTTCCAAAATATAATGGCTGACTCCCCAAGTTTTCTGGTTCATCGGAACTTTTGGGTCACATACATAATCTGCGCGGTCAGCCCTTGCAAAATAGTGGTCCTCCGGATCCCAGATTTTATATCTTAAGTCAGAGCCTACACTGTGCCATGGGAACCACCAGTCAAGCATTTCCGAGGTTACTCCCGGCATATAGGTTGTGTTACACACAAATGCAGTTCCGTCTTCCATAACACCATAGCCAATCTGGCAGTAATCGCTGTCCTCTCCGGAAAGATACAGATTTCTTTTTTCAAATGGAACTGCCGGAACTTTGGATGCTCCTGCATTTAAAATATCAAGCTTCTCCTGCGGTACTTCTGCAAGCTCACGCTCAAAAAATTTGTAATATGATAACTGTTTTTCCTCTTTGCTTACGCCTACTTTATTCATTTGTTTTTCCTCTTTCTTTCAAAATTATCCGGCCTATTTTTATCCAGATAGCCATAAGCTTTATTATATACCTGTCATTTTTCTTCGTCTAATAACATTTTTTTCAAACAGTTATTCCTTATTGTAATAAATTATTTACTTATTTCCTGTACATCCATGCTTATCTTCACCACAGGAATGCTCCCCGCAGGAATGTCCATGTTCATGTTCATGATGAGAACATTTTACATCTGGATTATAATCCAGTTTACCGGAAAGATATGCTGCAACCGCTTCATCTGCTTCACCAGATACACCACCATACAGCTGGATGCCTGCTTGTGCAAGTGCACTCTGTGCACCGCCACCAATTCCACCGCAGATTATTACATCCACACCTGCACCTGTCAGAAAGCCTGCCAATGCGCCGTGTCCCTGTCCATTTGTATCAACAACCTGCGTTTTTTCTACCACATTATTTTCCACATCATACAGCTTAAACTGTTCTGTATGTCCAAAATGCTGAAAAATCTCTCCATTTTCATAAGTAACTGCTATTCTCATTTGATTTACTTCCTTTCTTTCTACACATATTGTCTGAACGGATTTTGAAGCTCTCTTGCATCTTTTGTTACAGCAGGTATGGATACTTCCATCACACAGCCGGTAATTTCCACCTGAAATTTCAAGCATTTTGCCGTTTACGAGGCTGTCTGCCATTTTAAATCTGGCTGATTCATAGATTTCTGTCACGGTCGTGCGTGCAATCTCCATCTGCTTTGCACACTGCTCATGCGTTAATTTTTCCAAATCAACGAGCCGGATTACCTCATATTCATCCATTGTCATGACTATTTTTTCCCCAATCCGTATCCCGTCAGGTCCAAAGTTATCATACGCTGGCTCCATACAGATTTTTCTTGTTTTTGTCGGTCGTGCCATGTCTATTCCTTCATTTCCGTCATATGTCGATAATTATTGTATCTTAAATGTGTCTCTTTTTCAATTTACTATGAAATTTATGAGTATGATATTTTTCTCATTTATAGTCACTTAAGCCAAAAAGTTCTGAATAATCACATTTTCAGCTTCTTCCTCTGTAAGTCCGAGTGTTCTTAACTTGATAAGCTGTTCATCATTGATTCTCCCAATTGCCGCCTCATGAATGATTGCAGCATTCAGGTTATTTGCCCGGATTTCCGGGATAGAACCAACCTGTGCCTTATCCATAATAATAGAATCACACTGGATATGGGCATGGCACTTGGTATTTCCTACTGCTCTCGGATGAAAAGTCTGTTCGGAATATCCCTTTCCAACAGATCTTGAAATAATCTGTGCTGAGCTGTCTTCACCATTTAACTGTACTTCTATATTCGATTCTGCCTTCTGTTCTCCCTCGGTCATCAGACGTTCCGTCACATATAGCCTTGCATTCTTTGAAAGTTCCACATTCGTCTCACGCACCGTAGAGTCTACCCCTTTAATTTGTGCAGTGTCTAAAGTAAATACAGAATTCTCACCTACATAAATATTTGTCACCGGATTTAAAACTTTTCCCCCGGTACCATTTCCCTCACCATAGTGTTTTTCTTCATAACTGACATTTGC
Organism: uncultured Roseburia sp.; assembly: GCA_934307185.1. GTDB lineage: Bacteria > Bacillota > Clostridia > Lachnospirales > Lachnospiraceae > Roseburia. Next base: position 2,173 of record CAKRCJ010000091.1, on the reverse strand, counting down.
ATTTTTTCCGACATGAAATGTGTGGATTCCATCATGACGGCTTTCATTGCAGCCACTGTTATGAATCCCACATCCGGCAACAATCCGGACATTGGCACCATCCTCTATATAAAAATCATTGTACACAAGATCTGTCATCCCCGACACGCTGACAACTACCGGAATATAAACCTCCTCTCCTCTGGTCTTTCCATCAATGTAAATATCAATTCCCGGTTTATCTGTTTTCTTTTTAATCTTAATATGCTCACTGTCCCCATGACAGATAGATGTTCCATTCTCACGAAGATTATAAGCTCCTGTCTGACTGAATTTATTGTCATTAATAACATCCAATACTTCTTCCGTAACCCGATTCAGCTTCATTTTATATTTCTCCTTCCATTTTTTCTGCACATCTATGGCACTGTTGTATATTATCCAAATATGGAAGTACTTCGTTTTTGCATCCTATTTTTCTGATAGCTCCTCCATCTATAATCATAATTCTGTCTGCCATATTGATAATGCGTTCCTGATGGGAGATTACTATCAGGCTCTGTTTTTTCTCCTTATGCATTTCTTCAAATTTTTGAATCAGCATAGAAAAACTCCACAGGTCAATTCCTGCCTCCGGTTCATCAAAAATACACAGGGAATGTTCCTTTGCAAGGACAGATGCGATTTCAACTCTCTTCATCTCACCACCGGAAAGCGTCCCATCAATCTGACGATCCATATATTCTTTCGCGCATAATCCCACATCTGTAAGCAGCCTGCTGCACTCTTTTGCCGGAAGTTTCTTTCCCGCTGCAAGAGATAGCAGCCTCTCCACTGTCATTCCCTTAAAACGTGGCGGCTGCTGGAATGCATAGCCAATCCCTGCATTTGCGCGGTGATTGATATCAAAATCTGTAATATCCGTATTATTTAAGAAAATCCTGCCTCTCTCCGTTTTTTCAATTCCCATCAGAGCCTTCGCAAGCGTTGATTTTCCCCCTCCGTTTGGTCCGGTAATTACAAACATTTCTCCATCTTCCACCTGAAAAGAAATATCATTTAAGAGACATTTCCCCTCTCCATTATCATTCACATATAATGTCAAATTTTCTACTTTAAGCACTTTTTTCACCTCATAAAATATATTTTCTACTTTGCCGGAATGAATACAAACCGACAATCCGTCAATTTTTTCTTCCTGCATGATCACACTTTGGGCACTGTGTCATCGTGTTCTCTGTATCCCCTCTGTAAAAAATACCCGACCACCGGCAGATGCTCTGTAAGATTGGGACAACGGATATCTTCTTCTAATTTTTTCTTGTACATATAATTGCAAACACCTTTTCCTTATCTTTTGTAAATATTTTCTCCTCGGTATATAAATATAACATCTGTTTATTCTCCTCTGACTCCATAAATAATAAGCACAGACTCTGCGTTCCCACATAAAATCTGTGCTTATTATAACTTAGTTTCCCCTTTTTTTGAAGTAACTATGAAATTAAATAGTGGCTTATAATTCTTTTTTATTATCTGCACCAGACGTTGTCACAATGACTTTTTCAGGAGTAATAATGAGTGCTTCATTTATATTCCTTAAACATCCAGATCACTCACAACTTTCGGATACTCTCTGAGTTTGTCCTCCTCATGCAGTGGATTCCATACCTGTGCAAAAAAAAGAATCCACCTTTGCACGTTTTCCGTAATTCCAGCTTTTTCTCTCACATTCCGGCTTCGTCTCATCATAGCCATGATCTAATACAACTTTGTTTTCCCAGTCTGTAAAATGTTTCATGTCACTTAATTTATCAGGTATTTTTTCCCAATTCTTCTTACTTCCCCAATATGCATCGATATGGTCGTTGCACCGCATCTCATTCCACCGCCAAAGTTACAGCCAATTCACCGTCTTTGCACAGTTGCTGCTAACCGGCACTTCACTTCTTAATTCCCTTGCTCTTTCAGTGTGTTTACTCATTTTCTATACCATCTTTCGTTTTAAAATAATGTCCGTTTATCATTCTTTCTTATTCTTTTTCATTTCCAGTAATTTTTCATTCATGCTCTGTGCATCTGCACGGTCACTCAGATAACAGATGATATTCACAACGGCATAGACTGCAATAATGAGAACTTCCATAAAAAGTACCATGCTAAAATTCTGGAAACTGAACCACTCAAATAATTT
>CAKRCJ010000090.1 GCA_934307185.1 uncultured Roseburia sp. | reverse complement strand
GATGTTTTAGTAGGGCAAAACATTATTTTTGATTACAGCTTTTTAAAACAATGGGCGGTAAATCATAAAATCTGTTTTGAAAAAAGAGCGGTGGATACGCTTAAAATTGCAAGAAAATTTTTGCCGGAGCAGCAGAAAAAAGATTTGGAAAGCTTATGTCTGTATTTTAACATAGAACGGGAAAATGCACACCGGGCGTTGGAGGATGTGTTAGAGACACAGAAAATATTTGAAAAGCTGCAGCTTGCATATGAAAAAGGGGAACCGGAAGCCTTTGAGCCGAAACAGTTACAATATAAGGTAAAAAAGCAGACACCGGCGACGGCACAGCAGATAAAGTATCTGCAAAGATTTGCAGAATACTATAAAATTTCAATGCCGGAGTTAAAAGAGGGGATAACAAGGAGTGAAGTATCAAGATTTACTGACCTTCTTATCGCACAGTATGGGAAAATGCCTGACAAACGATAAATGTAGTTAGGAAGCGGCTTTTATGGAATTTAACTGTTCTAAGATGGAGGATTTCATAACAGAGTCTAAGGCAGAAGCCTTCTCCATCAGCCCATCAAGCTGTTGCAAATGTCCATGGTCTTTGTAATAGTTGGCAAGAAGTGTGTAATTGGCGCGGATATCGGAACCAATTTCAATACCGAACTCTAACACAGGCACCGCTTCTGTATTAAATCCGTTTTTGATAAGACATTTTGCATATGCAACAAGTGTACGGATTAAGGTTGTAAAATTCTGGTCGTATTCAGACAATGCAGTAAGGTTTGCCGGTCCGTATTTTAATTTCAATTCTGTATTGGTCTGGGAACCGAGATTTAAAATTTTAAGCTTTGTAAGTGCAAAAAGGTCATTTTCATAATCCGTTAATTCCGGGTCAGAAGAGATACCTATTGGAAATTTGCTCATTGGTATGGTAATATAAGGAAGTCCGCTGATATCTTTTTTACGGACATCATTTGCTTCGTTTTCACGCTTCCAGAAATCATCCATGACTTTCTGGTTCTGCCGGTCTCCTTTTTTTATGAAAAAAGAAAGAACCAGAAGAAAAACAAGAAATAGACCAAGAAATGGAAATGCCATAGTGTGTATCCTTTCAATAAAAAAATTAAGTAAGTGAGGTTTTGGTTATGTATAATTTTGGTAAGAAAAAAAATCAAAAATTAATGGCAGCAATTGTAATTATTATCGTCGCAGCAATGCTTATTACAACGATACTTGCCGCTTTCATGTAAAATATACTAAAATTCTATGGGGCAGTCAATGATATTCGTGGTTATGCACCTTGAAAATAAGAGGGATTATGTTAAAATTATTTAAAATTGAGGTATAGTACACATTTTAAAGAGAGTGAGTTATATGAAGTTGAAGAGATGGATTCCATTTACAATTTTAGCAATTGTATTATGTTTTGCTGTTGGAAATAAGATGACGGCAAAGGCGGATACAGAGGATGAGAGAATTGCAACAGGCGTTTATATTGGAAATATTAACGTTGGCGGAATGACAAAAGAGGAAGCGGCAGAGGCAATTGATGCATATGCCAAGAGTGTTGACGAAGCGGTGCTTACGCTGGCGGCGAATGGAAAAAGTGTTGATGTAACAGCGTCAGAGCTTGGAATTACATTTGAAAATAATAATGCGGTATCAGAGGCACTTGCAGTTGGAAAAACAGGCAATCTGATAAAAAGATATAAAGATACCAAAGACCTTGAGCATGGAAATAAAGTTTTTGACCTCCCACTCAGCGTAAATGAGACTGCTGCATCGGAGGTGTTGACAGATAAAGCACAGAAATTGAATAATAAAGCGGTAAATAACGGGTTAGTAAGAGAAAACGGACAGTTTAAAATTATTGAAGGAAGCTCTGGTGTAGAGGTAAATGTGGCAGAGTCTGTAAAGAAAATCGAAGAGTACCTTTCAGACGGCTGGGACGGCTCCGATGCAGATATTGAGCTTGTGGCAGAGGTTGTGGAGCCGGAAGGCACCAAGGAAGAGCTGATGAAGGTAAAAGACTTGCTTGGAAGTTTTACAACGAATTACAGCACATCTTCTGCGGCGCGCTGCACAAATATCAGTGTGGCAGCAGGTAAGATTGATGGAACGGTATTATATCCGGGAGAAGAATTTTCAGCAGCGGCAGCTATGGCACCAATCAGCGCGGAGGGCGGCTATGAGCTTGCAGGAGCCTATGAGAACGGACAGACCGTGCAGGCATATGGCGGTGGAGTCTGCCAGGTTTCCACGACTTTATATAATGCGGTAATCCGTGCAGAGCTTGAAGTGACACAGCGCTCGAACCATTCCATGATTGTAAATTATGTAAAACCATCAATGGATGCTGCAATTGCCGGAGATTACAAAGACTTAAAGTTTGTCAATAACCAGCAGACACCAATTTATATCGAAGCATATACGAGTGGAAAAAATGTATATTTTAATATATATGGAGAAGAAACAAGACCGTCAAACCGTGTGGTAACCTTTGAAAGCGAAGTGGTATCCGAGGATAATCCGGCAACACAGTTTGTTGCAACCGGTGATCCGATTGGAACGATTGCAACCGCACAGAGCCAGCATACCGGCTATGTGGCAAGACTGTGGAAGATTGTAACGGTTGACGGGGTAGAACAGAGCAGGGATGCAATTAATAAGAGTACCTATAAATCATCACCAAAGATTGTGCATATAGGAACTGCTTCCGCAGACCCGAATGCAACAGCAGCAGTAAATGCAGCAATTGCAACTGGAGATGAAGCAACCATATATGCGACAGTAAACCAGTACACTGTGGCAGCACCGGCAGCTACAGATGTGCCGGCAACGACGACAGAGACACCACAGGATGCGGCGGCACAGGCAGATGCGGATGCTATTGCAGGAACAGTAGATGAAAGTGAAATTACTGGAAATACAACAACAGAAGGACAGTAAATTAAGATTATGAAAGTTGGAAAAGTACCGGAGAACGTATTGAAACGTTCCGTTTTTAAACAAATTCAGACCAAACGGCCGGAGGTCGTTTTAGGAGCAGGAGTTGGTGAGGACTGCGCTGCAGTGGAGCTGGCAGAGGACGAAATGCTTGTTATGTCAACCGACCCGATTACAGGAACAGCAAAGGATATTGGAACCCTCGCAATTCAGATTACAGTAAATGATCTGGCAAGTGCTGGTGCAGAGCCGGTCGGAGTTTTACTTACAGTGTTACTGCCAACTTTTGTATGCGAGCAGGATTTGTGCCTGATGATGAAACAGGTAGAAGAGGCATGTGCAAAAGCAAATGTCCAGGTAATGGGTGGACATACAGAGGTTACAAGAGTAGTAAACCAGCCAGTTATTAGTGTCTGCGGTGTTGGAAAAGTAAAAAAAGGAAAATTGATTTCAACCGCTGGTGCAAGAGCGGGAATGGATATTCTTGTCACCAAATGGATTGGAATTGAAGGAACCTCCATTATTGCAAAGGAAAAGGAAGAAGAGCTAAAAACTCATTTTTCTGCACCTTTTATTGAAAAAGCGAAAGAACTTGATGTATATATTTCCGTATTATCTGAGGCCGCAGTCGCCGTGACGTCTGGCGTTAGTGCAATGCATGATGTGACAGAGGGCGGAATTTTCGGAGCCCTGTGGGAAATGGCAGAGGCATCTGGCGTCGGACTTGAAATCGATTTGAAGAAAATACCAATTCGTCAGGAAACAGTAGAGGTTTGTGAATTTTTTGGAGTTAATCCTTATCTTCTGATTTCCAGTGGATGTATGCTTATGGCAGCACAGGATGGTAATCATCTGGTACGTGAGCTGGAAAAGGCAGGAATTAAGGCAACAATTATCGGAAAAGCTACCGCGGGAAATGACCGCGTTCTGTTAAACGAGGATGAAACAAGATTTTTAGAGCCGCCAAAGACGGATGAGTTATACAAGGTAATTGCAAGGTAATTGCAAGATAATCAGGAAAGGATTTATATTATGCGTGAAAAAATTTTAACATTTATAGAGAAGAACAGCAGAATTGATTTGAAAGAGCTTGCTATCATTCTTGGAGTGGATGAGGCATCTGTAATAAACGAACTCCAAAAAATGGAGGAGGAACATATTATCTGTGGATATCATACATTAATTGACTGGGATAAAGCAGGAATTGAAAAAGTAACTGCATTGATTGAAGTACGTGTTACTCCACAGCGCGGCATGGGCTTTGATAAAGTGGCAGAGCGTATTTACAATTATCCGGAGGTGAATTCTGTTTATCTTATTTCGGGAGGCTTTGACTTTATGGTAACAATTGAAGGAAAGACACTCCGCGAGGTTTCCCAGTTTGTTTCTGATAAATTATCTCCACTCGATTCTGTCCTGAGCACAAAAACAAACTTTATTCTGAAAAAATATAAAGACCACGGAACTGTTATGGCAGAGCCTGCAAAAGACGAAAGGATAGAGATGTAAGATGAGAGATCCGTTAAACAAAACGATTACAACCATTCAGCCATCCGGGATTCGTAAATTTTTTGATATTGTTCATGAGATGAAGGACGCGATTTCTCTTGGTGTTGGTGAACCAGATTTTGATACACCGTGGCATATCCGGGATGAGGGTATTTATTCTCTGGAAAAAGGAAAAACGCACTATACCTCCAATTCTGGTTTGAAAGAATTAAAAACAGAGATTAACCGGTATTTAAACAGACATTATGGGCTTTCCTATGATGAAGACCATGAGATTATGGTTACCATCGGCGGCAGCGAGGCAATTGACGCAGCAATGCGCGCAATGTTAGACCCGGGGGATGAGGTACTTATTCCGCAGCCAAGCTATGTATCTTATGTGCCGTGTGCTGTTTTAGCAGGGGCAGTTCCTGTGATTATTGAGTTAAAGGCAGAGGATGAATTCCGGCTCACCGCAGAGGAATTAGAAGCTGTTATCACACCGAAAACAAAGCTGCTTGTCTTACCATTTCCAAATAATCCGACCGGTGCGGTTATGGAAAAAGAAGACCTTATTAAGATTGCAGAGGTTATAAAAAAGCATGATTTATTTGTGGTAAGTGATGAGATTTATTCGGAGCTTACTTATCTGGAAAATCATGTGTCAATTGCATCGCTGCCTGGAATGTGGGAGAGGACAATCGTAATCAATGGATTTTCAAAATCCCATGCAATGACAGGCTGGAGACTCGGCTATGCGTGCGGACCGCGCGTTATTATTGAGCAGATGTTAAAAATTCATCAGTTTGCAATTATGTGTGCGCCTTCCACAAGCCAGTTTGCCGGTGTGGAGGCATTGAAAAACGGTGATAACGATGTTGCCCAGATGCGTGAGGAATACAATGGAAGAAGACGTTATCTGTTACATCGTTTTAAAGAGATGGGACTTCCATGTTTTGAACCGTTTGGAGCATTTTATGTATTTCCGTGTATCAGAGAGTTTGGCATGACTTCGGATGAATTTGCCACAGAGCTTTTAAAATCGCAGAAGTTAGCAGTTGTTCCAGGAACAGCGTTTGGTGACTGCGGAGAGGGCTATATCCGAATTTCCTATGCGTATTCACTGGATAATTTAAAGACGGCATTAGACCGCATGGAAATTTTTATTAAAGAATTACGTGAAAAAAAGAATGAGTAAATAAATCTGTCGCACTAAGAGTTTTCATCAGGTTTTAATGCTTAGTGCGGCAAATTTTTGACGGGAGAAAACAATGGCAGAGTTAAACATTGTGTTATATGAGCCGGAAATACCGGCAAATACAGGAAATATCGGAAGAACCTGTGTGGCAACCGGGACAAAGCTGCATCTGATTGAACCACTTGGTTTCCGTCTGGATGAAAAAGCGTTAAAAAGAGCTGGAATGGATTACTGGAAAGACTTAGATGTTACAACTTATGTAAACTGGGAAGATTTCTGTGAGAAGAATCCAAATGCGAAAATTTATATGGCAACCACAAAGGGAAGACATGTGTATTCTGATGTTTCCTATGAGCCGGACTGTTTTATTATGTTTGGAAAGGAAAGCGCCGGAATTCCCGAAGAAATATTAAAGGCGAACCCGGATACCTGTGTACGTATTCCAATGATTGGAGAGACAAGGTCTTTAAATCTGTCCAATTCTGTGGCAATTGTTTTATATGAGGCATTAAGACAAAATCAGTTTGACCATATGAAATTAGAAGGACAGCTTCACAGATTAAAATGGGAAGATTAAAAAATACGGCATAGATTTTAGAGAGGCATGGGGAAAAGATGGGAATCATCAAAGCAAAACAGCTTGTTCATGAATATATCCGCAGAGATGAAGAAGGTAATGTGGAGTCAATTCAGACAGCATTAGACCATATTGACATTGATGTGAAGCCGGGACAGTTTATTGCAATTTTAGGGCACAATGGTTCCGGTAAGTCAACGCTTGCAAAACATATTAATGCGCTGCTCACACCGACCGAGGGAAGTCTTTATGTGGATGGCAAAGATGTCACACAGGAAGAAAACATACTGCCGGTACGTCAGGCAGCAGGAATGGTATTCCAGAACCCGGATAATCAGATTATTGCGAGTGTCGTGGAGGAGGATGTCGGATTTGGACCGGAAAATATAGGCGTTCCTACAGATGAAATATGGAAGCGAGTAGAGGAAAGTTTAAAATCGGTCGGTATGTTAAAATACCGTAAACACTCTCCAAATAAATTGTCCGGTGGACAAAAACAGCGTGTTGCAATTGCCGGAGTTATGGCAATGGAGCCAAAATGCATCGTATTGGACGAGCCTACAGCAATGTTAGACCCGAATGGACGAAAAGAAGTGTTACATGCAGCACATGAATTAAACAAGAAGAAAGGTGTTACCATTCTTTTGATTACGCATTACATGGAAGAGGTTGTGGACGCAGATTATGTTTATGTCATGGATAAGGGGCATATTGTAATGCAGGGAACACCGAGGGAAATCTTTTCCCAGGTGGGTACATTAAAAGAACACAGACTGGATGTGCCGCAGATTACACTGCTTGCTGATTTGCTCCGCCAGTCAGGACTCGATATTCCGCTTGGAGTTTTAACGAGAGAAGAACTGGTGGATGCAATTATGAAAATAGCCGGATAAGGCACTTGGATGGAGGGTGTTATGTCACTCATTTTAGATAAAATCAATTATGTGTACAGCGAGGGAACTGCCTATCAGATTCAGGCGTTAAAAAATATAAACCTTGAAATAAAAGATGGGCAGTTCATCGGAATTATCGGTCATACCGGTTCCGGTAAGTCGACACTAATCCAGCATCTGAACGGACTGGTGAAAGCTACTTCAGGAAGCATTTATTTTAACGGACAGGATATATATGATGAAGATTATGATTTAAGGGAACTAAGAAACCGCGTCGGACTTGTTTTCCAGTACCCGGAACATCAGTTGTTTGAGACAACAATTTTTGATGATGTATGTTTTGGACCGAAAAATCAGGGACTTACCAAAGACGAGGCAGGACTCCGTGCATTTGAGGCATTAAGGAGTGTAGGGCTTCCAGAGGAGCTTTACTATCAGTCTCCGTTTGATCTTTCCGGCGGGCAGAAAAGAAGAGTTGCGATTGCCGGTGTGCTTGCAATGAAACCGGAGGTACTAATCTTAGATGAACCGACCGCAGGCTTAGACCCGGCAGGACGTGATGAGATACTCGATTTGATTGCAAGAATGCATAAGGAAAGAGGAATTACCGTCATTCTTGTGTCCCACAGTATGGAGGACGTTGCAAAATACGTGGAACGTATCATTGTAATGAACCATGGCGAGGTGAGATTTGATGATACACCCCGTGAAGTATTTAAACATTACAGGGAATTGGAAGAGATTGGGCTTGCAGCACCGCAGGTGACCTATCTGATGCATGAGTTAAAGGAAAAAGGACTGAACGTAAACACAGATGCTACGACTGTTGCTGAGGCAAGAGAAAGTCTTTTAGAGGTGTTGCTAGGGAGAATACCGGATGGCATTGAGAGAAAAAGTCCTTTTATCGGAGAAAACATCGGATAGTATCCCAATAGCGGCAAAAGGGTAAAAAGCAAGGAGAATTTATGTTAAGAGATATTACATTGGGCCAGTAT
>CAKRCJ010000089.1 GCA_934307185.1 uncultured Roseburia sp. | reverse complement strand
TTCCATGGCATTGTGTCATTATTTAAAAGACCATGGAATAGGACTTCCATGCGGAATTATTGCAATGTCACCATGGACAGACCTTTTGGCAAGTGGGGAGTCTTACGATACTAATTATGAGAAGGACCCGTTATTTGGAAATACGAGAGACAGTCTGATTTATAATAAAGATTATGTGGGGGATCATGACCCGATGGACAGTTATATTTCTCCGTTATATGGAGATTTCCGAGGATTTCCGCCGATGTTGATTCAGGTGGGTTCTTATGAAATGCTGCTCAGTGACTCGGTGAGTGTTGCATCGAAGGCAAGACATCAGGGTGTGAAAGTAAGATTAAGCATTTATGATGGGATGTTCCACATTTTCCAGATGGCAGCAAAAATGCTGCCGGAATCCAGAAAAGCGTGGGCTGAGATAGGAAAGTTTATTGATGTTTTGTTAAATGACTGACATTCATATAAACAGGAAGACCATTTTTGTATTCCACATTGGACTCTCCCTGAATAAGCGGAGCAAGATAATCAATCATTTCTCCGGTAACATCGTTTCCGGCATCGTTAATCCAGTTAGTTGGAACGGATTTTGCTTCGTTTGCAATGTTTTTAATTTCAGCATATCCATACTCAATCGTATAGGGATTATTTGAAACACGGTTCATAGTAACCATAACGGCTGTAACACCTTCCTCGGAAAGTGCTACAGCTTTTTTTCCGAGTGAGACGGACTCTTCTAAATCAGTTTTTGAAGCAAGGTGTGCAGCGCAGCGCTGTAATACATTTATTTCAATCGAGCGGACCTTTACACCTAATTTTTCCTTTACAAGAAATTCTAAAGTTTTTCCGGCACCACTTAACTGGCTGTGTCCGAAAGTGTCAACCGACTGTTCGGAAGCACTGATATAATTTCCGGAGGCATCACGTATTCCCTCAGAGACAGCAACAATGACATTATTGCGCTCAAAAAGCATACGCTTGATATCTAATAAGAAGTCATCCGTATCAAATGGAACCTCTGGCAGATAAATTAAGTGAGGTGCAGTGTTATATTCATTTCTTGCGAGTGCAGCGGCAGCAGTCAGCCAGCCGGCATCACGTCCCATAATTTCGACGATTGTAACACTTTTTACCGCATAAATGAAAGTGTCGTGTGCGATTTCTAAAAGAGAAGAAGCAATATATTTTGCAGCGGAACCAAAACCAGGGGTGTGGTCTGTCTCACACAAATCGTTGTCAATTGTCTTTGGAATGCCGATGATGCGTACATTACTGCCAATTTTTTTCCCATATTCAGATAATTTGGATACAGTATCCATGGAGTCGTTTCCACCAATATAGAAAAATGCTCCGATATTATATGACTCAAACTGTTTGAAAATAAAAACATAAGAGGAATCATCATCTAAAAAATCCGGAAGCTTATAACGGCAGGAGCCTAAATACATGGCAGGTGTTGTCTCAAGTCTGTCAAGATATTGTGGGGTTTCTTTGGCGAGCGCAGTCAGCTCCATAAGGTCATCGTTTAAAATGCCGAGGATGCCGTTGATAGAACCATATACTTTGTCATAGGAACCGGAGTCTAAGACACCACGGATTACACCGGAAAGGCTCGCATTTATCGCAACAGTTGGACCGCCGGACTGTGCGATCATTACATTTTTTAAACTCATAAGATTAAGTACTCCTTACATAGTTGAAATATAGTTATAGTCACTAAAAAAATTTTGCAAAGGTGTTTCTGCTTGGTATATAATAGCGGAAAATGATTTTATTATCAAGAGGTAGCAGGTGTGAAATGTAATTTATGTCCAAGAAAATGTAAGATTGACAGAAAAATGGGACAGACAGGTGTCTGTGGGCAGACAGAGGAACTTAAGGTGGCGAGAGCGGCGCTTCATTACTGGGAGGAACCATGTATTTCCGGGGAAAAAGGCTCAGGTGCTGTCTTTTTTTCTGGTTGTGCGCTTCACTGTGTTTTCTGTCAGAATGAGAATATTGCAAATGGAACAACGGGAAAGAATATCAGTATAGAAAGGCTCTCAGAAATATTTCTGGAATTGCAGGAAAAAGGAGCCAATAATATCAATCTGGTCACGCCGGGGCATTTTGTACCGCAGATTATAAGGGCGCTTGACCTTGCGAAAAAGAACGGCATGAACCTTCCGGTTGTGTATAATACAAGCAGCTATGAGAGCATAGAGACAATAAAAATGTTAGATGGATATGTAGATATTTATCTGCCGGATTTTAAATATATGAGTTCTGCCTTAAGTGCAAAGTATTCGCATGCTGCCGATTATGCAGAGGTGGCAGAAGCTGCGATTGAAGAAATGGTAAGACAGACGGGAAAAGCACGTTTTATAAATGAGGATGAGGATAATCTGATGCTCTCGGGGACGATTGTAAGACATTTAATGCTTCCGGGGTGCATGGACGATTCCAAAGCGATTTTAAAATATCTTCACGAAACTTATGGAGAGTCTGTTTACATTAGTATAATGAACCAGTTTACCCCGCTTTCAAATGTTTCCGGTTATCCCGAATTAAACCGGAAAATTACGGAGAAAGAATATGAAGAACTCGTAGATTATGCCATTGGGATAGGAATTGAAAACGGTTTTATCCAGGAAGGGGATACGGCGGAAGAAAGTTTTATTCCGGCATTTGACTGTGAGGGTGTGTAAAATGAAAAATTATTTGAAAAAAATCTGGCTTTGCGGTATAGCGGAGCCGGATTTTGGAATACTAAAACAAAATCTGATGACAGATGACATAGAAATTGAAGAGAAAACGTTAGAGGATATCGGGAAGTTTCTGACAGTGCCGGAAGGACTTTTACTGGCTGCAGCAGAGCAGAACGTACTTGATCTGGCGAAAGAAAAAAATATAGCCGCTATTGGATACCAGAAACCGGGAGAACATATGTTTTTGCTGGCAGATATGGTAGTAGAAGGGTTCGAGGAAGTAGATTTTATCTTTTTAGAGCATGTATATGAGAGACATCATAACATTCCATGGACAATTTTGGAAACAGGGCGTCTGGTTGTAAGGGAATTGGATATATCAGATTTGGATGAGCTTTTCAAGATGTATGCCGAAAAAGGAATGACTGATTATATGGAAGGTCTTTATCCATATGAAAAAGAGAAAGAATATCAAAAAGCCTATATTGAAAATATGTATCGGTTTTATGGATACGGAATGTGGCTTGTATTTGAGAAACAGACGAAAAAATTAGTCGGCAGGGCAGGGATTGAACACAGGGAAGAACTAGGAAACGATTTGGAGTTAGGGTATGCAGTCCGCACCTCCTGCCAGAGAAAAGGGTATGCCTATGAGGTATGCAGCGCAATTCTTCAATATGCAAAGGAAGAGCTTTTTGCAGAAAAAGTGCATTGCCTCATTGAACCGGAAAACGAAGCTTCGGTAAAGCTTGCGGAGAAACTCAAGTTTCATAATACAGGAAGCTGCTTCATAAATGGAAAAGAGATGTTAGATTACGTGAGAAATCTGCATTTTTAAGGCAGCATCTGAAAAAAAAGTGGAAGATATGCCGCAGCGCAGTTTTAAACATTGATTTTTCATGGAAAATAAAATATAATATCATATATTATACACAAAAGTATGGATAAAAGTGGGTGATGTACATGGCAGAGCTTTCATCAGAAGAATTAGAAAAGATTGTAAAAGAAGAGGATGATAATATCAAACCAATGAAGGAGTTTGAGCGTCCGGAAAAGTTATATGAAGAATTAATTGCCAGCGTTCGCAAGTATCATCCATCTACAGATATCAGCCTGATAGAGAAGGCATATCGGATTGCGGATGAGGCACACAATGGTCAGGTAAGAAAATCGGGAGAACCGTATATTATTCACCCGCTATGTGTGGCAATTATTTTAGCAGAGTTAGAGCTTGATAAGGAAACGATTGTGGCAGGTCTTTTACACGATGTGGTAGAAGATACGGTCATGACGGATGATGAGATTAAGCAGGAGTTCGGAGCAGAGGTTGCACTGTTAGTTGATGGTGTCACAAAGTTAGGACAGTTATCTTACGATGCGGATAAGGTAGAGGTTCAGGCGGAGAACTTAAGAAAGATGTTTCTTGCGATGGCAAAGGACATCCGTGTCATTTTAATTAAGCTTGCAGACCGTCTACATAATATGCGTACATTAAAGTATATGACACCGGAGAAGCAGAAGGAAAAGGCGCGTGAGACAATGGATATTTACGCACCGATTGCACAGCGTCTTGGTATTTCCAAAATCAAGATTGAATTAGATGACCTTTCCTTAAAATATTTAGAGCCAGAGGCATATTATGACTTAGTGCATCAGATTGCACAGCGGAAAAGTGTCCGTGACGATTATGTGCAGAGCCTTGTTAAAGAGGTAAAACAGCACATCCGGGAGGCAGGAATTCCAGCGCAGATTGAGGGACGTGCAAAGCACTTTTTCAGTATCTATAAAAAGATGAAAAATCAGGATAAGACGTTAGACCAGATTTATGACCTGTTCGCAATCCGTATTATCGTTGATTCGGTAAAAGACTGTTATGCGGCACTCGGAGTCATTCATGAGATGTATAAACCAATTCCGGGACGTTTTAAGGATTACATTGCGATGCCGAAGCCGAACATGTATCAGTCCCTCCATACGACATTAATTGGTCCGACCGGTCAGCCTTTTGAAATCCAGATTCGTACTTACGAAATGCACCGTACCGCAGAATATGGTATTGCGGCACACTGGAAGTATAAGGAGGCAAGCAATAACGGTGGTGTGGCGGCACCGATGACGGTCACAGAGGAGGAGAAATTAAGCTGGTTAAGACAAATCTTAGAGTGGCAGAGAGATATGTCGGATAACAAGGAGTTCATGAGCCTGTTAAAGAGTGATTTGGATCTCTTTTCCGATACGGTTTTCTGCTTTACACCGACCGGAGATGTCAAAAACCTTCCAAATGGTTCCACACCAATTGATTTTGCCTACAGCATTCATTCAGCAGTCGGCAATAAGATGATTGGCGCGAAAGTAAACGGAAAGCTTGTTCCGATTGATTATGTTATTCAGAACGGAGACCGTATTGAGGTTTTAACTTCCCAGAATTCCAAGGGACCAAGCCGTGACTGGTTAAATATTGTAAAGAGCACACAGGCAAAGAACAAGATTAACCAGTGGTTCCGCAGTGAGTTAAAAGAAGAGAATATTGTACGAGGCAAGGAATTGATTGCTGCCTGTTGTAAATCAAAGGGAATTAATCTTTCAGATATTAACAGACCGGAATATCAGGATAAGATTATGCGTAAGTATGGCTTCCACGACTGGAATTCATGTCTTGCAACCGTAGGGCACGGCGGTTTAAAAGAAGGTCAGATTGTAAACCGTATGTATGAGGAATATAAAAAAGACCATCTTACAAGAATTACCGATGAAGAAGTGTTAGAGACTATTTCTGAAAATAAAGACAAAGTTCCGGAGAAAAAGTCAAAGAGCGGCATTATTGTAAAGGGATTATACGATGTTGCAGTGCATTTTTCAAAATGCTGCAGTCCGGTGCCGGGAGACGAGATTGTCGGTTTTGTAACAAGAGGACGCGGCGTGTCCATTCACCGTACTGATTGTATTAATATTATCAATCTTTCTGACATGGAGAGAGAACGTCTCATCGATGCAGAGTGGCAGCATGATGAGGAGTCGGGAGAAAGCGGTTTATATCTTGCAGAGATTAAGGTTTACTGCAATAACCGTACCGGTCTTTTGGTAGACATTACCCGCGTATTTACAGAGCGTGAGATAGATATTAATGCAATTCATTCAAAGACGAGCAAACAGGGGATTGCCACGATTGATATTTCATTCAATACAAAAGGAAAAGCAGAACTTAGCAGTGTGATTGATAAACTGCGTCAGATAGACAGTATGATTGACATTGAGAGAACCACCGGCTGATTTTAAGCGGTGGTTCTTTTTCAGAGAAAATTTTAGATAATTGCGAAAAAAGGAGAAATTATGGCACCATTAAATATACAAAATTATGTAGTAGGTCCGGTTCAGACAAACTGTTATTTTGCAGTTAATGATGACACAAAAGAAGTCATTATTATTGACCCGGGCGCAAGTGCGGATAAACTTGCACAGAAAGTAAAAGAACAGAATTTAAAACCGGTTGCAATTTTACTTACGCATGGACATTTTGACCATGCAACAGGAGCGGAAGAATTAGCGGGACTTTTGCATGTAAAAATTTACGCACATGAGAAGGAAAAGGAAACACTTGAAAACCCGGAACTTAATTTAAGCGGCTGGGAAGGAAGGCAGCTCATTTTTCATGCGGATGAATATTTAAAAGACGAGCAGGAGATAGACCTTGCCGGATTTCATATCCGGGTATTGCTGACACCGGGACATACGGTAGGTGGCTGCTGCTATTATTTTTCCTATCAGAATGTTGTGTTCAGCGGTGACAGCCTGTTTCAGACTTCTATCGGAAGAACTGATTTTCCAAAGGGGAGTGCCTCACAGCTTGTAAAGGCAATCAAAGAAAAATTAATGCCATTGCCGGATGAAACAGCTGTATATACAGGACACGGAGATATGACGACCATTGGTACAGAGCGGATGTATAATCCGTATTTGTAGAGGACAGGTTTTCAGTAAAAAAAGATTAGAAAATAAAGGGTTACACACATGATATTAGCAAAATTAAATAAGCCGGAGTTTGAATATGACATTCATTCCCTCATAAAAGCATTTTTCCCGGAGGAGAATGTCAGTGCTACGGCAGAAGAAAAAAAATATGAGGAACAAATTTCTTTACAGTTTGAAATAAATTATTTTGAAACTGCAATTACAATACGATGGAACGGCACGCCTGTGGAAAGCGGGGAGAAAACATTTCCTGTTGATTTTTCGGACCGTGTCACCACAAAAAATGAACTGAAGCAGAACCTCTATCTTATTCTTTCTGAAATTACAGGAAAAAAACTTCCGTGGGGAACATTGACCGGTATTCGTCCAACCAAAATCCCGATGAAGTTTTTAGAAGAGGGAAAAAGCAAAGATGAAATCCGGAAATACATGGAGGAGACTTATTTTGCCTCCGATGAAAAAATAGAATTGTCGATTGAGATTGCCGAGAGGGAACTGCATCTGCTCGAAAAAATAGATTACGAGAATGGCTACAGTTTGTATATCGGAATTCCATTCTGCCCGACCACCTGTTTGTATTGTTCCTTTACCTCTTATCCGCTCGTAAGCTGGAGACAGAAGGTAGATAATTACCTGGATGCATTGGAAAAAGAGCTTGATTATGTCGCAGTAAAATTCGGTAAAAAGCACTTAAATTCCATTTACATCGGCGGGGGAACGCCGACCACATTAGAGCCGTATCAGTTGGACCGCCTTATCCGCAAAATCCGTTGCAGCTTTGACCTTTCCCATTGTCTGGAATTTACAGTCGAGGCAGGCAGACCGGACAGCATTACAAGAGAAAAATTAGAAACACTAAAAAAATGGGATATCACAAGAATTTCCATTAACCCACAGACCATGAAGGACGAGACATTAAAAATCATCGGACGAAGACATACGGTAGCGCAGGCTGTGGAAAGCTTCCAACTGGCAAGAGAGCTTGGCTTTGATGACATTAACATGGACCTTATCATGGGACTTCCGGAAGAGAGCTTAGAAGATGCAAAAGATACGTTAGAGCAGATTAAAGCGTTAAAACCGGATAATCTTACGGTTCATTCGCTTGCGTTAAAGAGAGCGGCGCGTCTAAATATGTTTAAGGAAGATTATAAAGACTATAAAATGGTTAACACCACAGAGCATATGAATTTAACTGCCCGGTATGCAAAAGAAATGGGACTGGAACCATACTATTTATATCGTCAGAAAAGTATGGCAGGAAATCTGGAAAATGTTGGCTACGCAAGCCCAGGAAAAGCTGGAATTTATAACATTCTTATTATGGAGGAGAAACAGACCATCGTGGCGTGTGGAGCCGGAGCTTCGACAAAACGTGTCTGGAACGAGCCAAATCCGGACGGTACGCATCGGATCGAAAGATGCGAGAATGTCAAGGATGTCGGGCAGTATATCGAGAGAATTGATGAGATGATTGAGCGGAAGCAGAAACTTTTTGCAGAAGAATAAAAGGGTTTTTCTT
>CAKRCJ010000088.1 GCA_934307185.1 uncultured Roseburia sp. | reverse complement strand
ACTTACCACTTTTCTTACCACTTTGAATCACGGTTTTGTGATATTTTGCGATACTTTACGAGGTTTTCTCTGTAAACGTCAAATGCCTTCAATCCCTTATAAATCAAGCATTTCAGCCACTTTCCAGTCATTACTTTTCCTCAACAACTTGGAAGATGAAAAACTTCAGATAATAACTCTCATCCGCAGCCCATAGGATTGGATGATCCGGTGCCTGTGTGCGGAACTCAACCTGGCGGAGTCTCTTATGTGTCGCCTTTGCTGCCTCTTTCACCGTCTTAGCTAATAGCTCCTGTGTCATAAAATGTGAGCACGAGCAGGTTGCAAGATAACCGCCATCCTTCACTAACTTTAAGCCCTTCATGTTAATTTCACGATAACCTTTAATCGCATTTTTTGTGGCTTCGCGGGATTTTGTGAATGCCGGTGGGTCTAAGATTACAACATCATATTTTTCCCCTGTCTGCGCAAGCTTCGGCAGCTCGTCCAAAACATTCGCACACCGGAAATGAACGGTGTCTTCCAGATGATTTAATTTTGCATTAGCGTTTGCCTGACCGACCGCATATTCTGAAATGTCAAGCCCTGTCACTTCGGCTGCCTCTGCAATTCCGGCGTTTAATGCAAATGTTCCCATATGGGTAAAGCAGTCTAACACTTTTTTCCCTTTGCAGATGCGCTGCATCGCAAGACGATTGTATTTCTGGTCTAAGAAAAATCCCGTTTTCTGTCCATTCACAACATCAACCATGTAATGAACACCGTTTTCTACTATCTCTACATTTGTATCAAATTCGTCCCCGATAAAGCCCTTCACTTTTGGAAGACCTTCCTTGGTACGCTCATTTGCATCACTTCGTTCGTACACTCCACGGATTTTTATACCGTCCTCTGCGAGAAGCTCTTTTAAAAAGTCCACAATTTTTTCCTTAAACTGCTCCATTCCAAGTGCCAGACATTCTACGACAAGCACATCCTCGTATTTGTCAATGACAAGACCCGGCAGAAAATCTGCTTCCCCGAAAATAATGCGGCAGGAAGAAGTATCTACAGTTGTTTTGCGGTATTCCCATGCATTTTTCACACGCATTTTAAGAAATGCATCATCAATCTCCTGCTCCGGCTTTCTTGTCATCATACGGACACGGATTTTGGAATTCTGGTTAATAAAACCTTTTCCCATCGGATATCCGTCAAAATCATGCACGGTTACAACCTCACCGTTTTTAAATCTTCCGGTAATCGTATCTATCTCATTATCAAAAATCCACGCACCGCCCGCTTTGATGGTGCGTCCCTCGCCCTTTTTCAATGTTACAATTGCGCTCATGCTTTTGCTCTCCTTTACACTTATCTGTGCTTTTTGCTCTATCGCCATATTTTAACATGGATTATTGCGGTTCACAAGAATTCCTCTTGCAAAATTGTTACGTTCTCACCATAATAAAACTATCGAATATAAAGCAAAAAAGTGAGGCTCTTATGATAAAAATCAGTTTATGTATGATAGTAAAAAATGAAGCAGATATTCTGGCAAGATGTTTAAATTCCGTCTGTGATTTGATGGATGAAATCATTATCGTCGACACCGGCTCTACCGATAATACAAAAGAAGTTGCATTAAAATATACTGACCACGTCTATGATTTTGCCTGGGAAAATGATTTTTCTGCTGCAAGGAATTTTTCTTTTTCACTTGCAAATATGGATTATATTTACGCTCCTGATGCAGATGAGGTGTTAGATGATGCTAACCGCAAAAAGTTTTTACAGATGAAAGAGCTGCTTTTGCCGGAAGTAGAAATTGTACAGATGAAATACCGCACGGTCTCTGAATTTAATACCGTATTAAACGCCAAAACCGAATACCGCCCGAAGCTGTTCAAACGCTTACGGCAATTTGAGTGGATTGACCCAATTCATGAAACCGTCCGCCTGACACCGGTTGTCTATGACAGTGAAATTGAAATTTTACATATGCCACAGTCCTTGCACCACAAACGGGATTTTTCCATTTTTTTAAGCGCATTTGAAAAGGAAGGAACTTTCCCGCCGAAACTTTGCAGCATGTATGCAAAAGAGCTTTTTAAAACAGGGGACGAAAAAGATTTTTCCGATGCGCTTCCTATTTTCCGGCAGCTTTACGATACGAACACAGATGCCGATGCGCAAAAGGAAGCTTCCTGTGTTCTGGCACATGCCTATCGGCTTTGTGGTGACACAAATCATTTTTTCCAGATGACTTTACGTGACATGTTAACAACCCCATGTGCGGAAATCTGTCTGGAGCTTGGAAATTATTTTGAAGCTGCAAAAGATTACGATGAGGCTTCCCTCTGGTATTATAATGCCGCCCACGAAGCTTCCAGTATTTTGGATGTGCATACCAGCGGTGATTTGCCGCTCCTTGGTCTTATCCGCTGCTATGAGGCAATGCTGTCCGATATTCCGGAAGGAGATCCTTTTGCCGCACTTGCCGCAAGCCAGTATGAAGACGCACTTGCCGATGCAAAGGAGGCACTTGCAGGCTGGGAAATGCCGGAAGAATTATAAATACTTACCACTCCAACCTTTTGCAGCGTCCGTTTGTTGCAAGAATGGAACAAGGCTTTTCCAATGTAATTTCACTGCCGTCCGTTTTTGTGACAACGCCGCCCGCCTCTTTTACAATAAGCGCTCCTGCTGCATAATCCCACGGGCTTAACCGCAATTCAAAATAAAGCTCTGCACGCCCTGCTGCGATACTGCACAAATCAATTGCGGCAGAACCGCTTCTTCTGATATCCAGTGCTTTTTTGAAATAGGCATATGCCATCTGAAAGGACTTTTTGCTGAGTTCTTCATAATAAGGTGACGTTCCAAACAGCACCACCCCTTCCGAAAGCGGATTTCGTGATACATGGATTGGCTCTCCGTTTAAAAATGCTCCCTCCCCGCGTTTTGCCGTAAACATTTCATCAAGATATGGATTATATACAACACCGATAAGCTGCTCCCCATCCTTTGTCAGTCCGACTGAAATCGCACTCACATGATAATCTTTGATAAAGTTTGTCGTACCGTCAATCGGGTCGACAATGAATGCATATCCGTTTTTTATCGAAGCGTGAATGTCATCTTCTTCACCGACAAACACTGCATCCGGTAATATTTCAAGCAATTTTTCCCGCAGTGTTTCCTGCACTTTTTTATCATAAGTCGTGACAAAATTGGCGTGTCCTTCCTTAGCATCTACCATATCTTTTGTCCGTACCGCTTCTGACATGATTTTTCCACAGTCACGCACCACATCAGCTATTTTTTCCACAAGTGTGCGGTTTAATTTCTGTAAAACTTTTGTTTCCCGCTCTAACCACGGTATTTCCGGTGCAAAAGTAACTGCCTCCTTTTTTTCCTTTTTCATCTGGGAAATATAGGCTTTCTGCAAAAAATCATGCATTTTTTTCTGCTCATTTTTTAACAGCAGCGCATTTTTTTCATAAGCCTCCTTCACTGCGATAAATGTTGCGTGAAATCCAAGCTTTTCCTCGTAATCATCTAAAATGCCCGGTGCTCTTTTATCACTCATCAGCCAGCATTCATAATAGGAAGAAGTCATCTGGAAATAGCTGTTTTTGTCTTCCGTATCAATATTTTGTTCAAAAACTTCGCCAATTTTTAATCCAATGTGGATATCTGTATAGCCTGTCTCCTCCGTTATTTCCCGAAGCAGCGTTTCTTTCTCTGTTTCCCCATTTTCCATTCCGCCACCCGGAAATTTATAATCTCCGTTGTTTGTCTCTACCATTAATAATTTATTCTGATAATGAATGACGCCGCGTACTGCGGTTCTTTTATTTATATTGACCGGTGTCTCCGGCAATTCGTCTGTGATAAATTTTAATTGAAACTGCATTTTTGCTGTCTCCCTTCTTTGAACTCCTGCTTTTTTTCTGTCATTTTTCCACTTTTTTACAGAAATAAAATTTATCTATAGAAAGCTTAACTTTAATTATATAAAAAATCAAGCCGCCTTTCCTTAAGCTCTTGTAAATCTTTCCGTAAAGTGCTAAAATATTAATTGATAATTTTTTAACAAACATTGTCTGTAGAATTATCAAATATTATTTTATACAGACACCCTACATTATTTCCGAATTTATGGGAGGTATTTACAATGGATTACTCACAGGAATACAAACAGAAACTTGTTTCCGCAGATGAAGCTGTTAAATTAATTAAGTCTGGTGACTGGGTTGATTATGGCTGGTGCAATGGAACCGTCGACGTTTTAGATGCGGCTCTTGCAAAACGTACCGATGAGCTGAAAAATGTTAATTTACGCGGTGGTATCCTTTTAAAACCACTTGCTGTTTTTGCCCGTGAAGATGCCGGAGAGCATTTCACCTGGAACTCCTGGCATATGTCAGGAATTGAAAGAAAATTGATTTCCCGCGGATGCGCTTATTATTCTCCAATCCGCTATTCTGAACTTCCTCGCTATTACCGCGAGTCCTCATGTCCGGATGACGTGGCAATGATTATGGTTGCTCCAATGGATAAACATGGTTACTTTAACTTCGGACCAAATGCATCCCATCTTGGTGCAATGTGTGAAACTGCAAAACACGTTATCGTAGAGGTCAATGAAAATATGCCTCGCTGCCTTGGTGGAACAGAGTGTGGCATACATATTTCAGATGTTACTTATATCGTAGAAGGAAACAACGCTCCAATCGGCGAGCTTGGTGCCGGCGGTCCTGCTACTGACGTTGATAAAAAAGTGGCACAGCTAATTGTAGACCAAATTCCAAACGGTGCCTGCTTACAGCTTGGTATCGGCGGCATGCCAAACGCAGTTGGTTCTCTGATTGCAGAGTCTGACTTAAAAGACCTCGGTGTTCATACTGAAATGTATGTAGATGCTTTTGTTGATATTGCAAGAGCAGGAAAAATTAACGGTTCTAAGAAAAACATCGACCGTTTCCGTCAGGTTTACGGTTTCGGTGCCGGAACAAAGAAAATGTATGATTACTTAGATGAAAATCCGGAGCTTATGAGTGCACCGGTAAGCTACACGAACGATATCCGTTCTATTGCTGCTTTGGACAATTTTATTTCCATTAATAACTGTGTTGACATTGACCTGTTCGGACAGATTAGTTCCGAATCCTCTGGTATCAAACATATTAGCGGTGCCGGTGGACAGCTTGACTTTGTATTAGGCGCATATCTGTCAAATGGTGGTAAGAGCTTCATCTGCTGTTCCTCTACATTTACAGACAAACAGGGCGTTATGCACTCCCGTATCCGCCCGACTTTAGCTGAAGGCTCTATCGTAACTGACACCCGCGCAAATACACATTATGTCGTTACCGAATACGGTATGGCGAACTTAAAAGGGCTTTCCTCCTGGCAGAAAGCGGAGGCATTGATTTCCATTGCCCACCCGGATTTCCGTGATGAACTGATTGCAGAAGCAGAGAAAATGCATATCTGGAGACGTTCTAATAAATAGTTTTTAACAGAATAAAACTTCTATACGAATTAATATTTAAAAGAGAGTGACGCAAAATAGCTGTTAACTCAGTTATGAAGCGAAACTCTCTTTTTCCGTATTACTATATTAGCTTGTCAGTTCTCCCGGATTTTTGCAAAGGTTCATGATTTCCTGTAACTCTGCACCTTCCACTGGAGCGTTACCGTAGCTTACGTGCTTTCCTTCTGCATTAATGCCGCCTAAAAGACGTACATCCTTTTCCTTGGTCATCTCAATTGTGTAGTAATGAGCCTCTTCCTTTAATGGATTATAAGTAATGTAAATTCTGTAGCAAAGCGGAGGTACTAATCCCTTATCCGGAAGGTCTACACGGATAAGTGTCAAATCCTCTGAAATATCAAGTGCCATTACAGAATAATCATCCTCTGTGTATGGATAAAGCTTTGGTTCTTTAAAAGCTGCTGCAAAAATCTCATTAATGAAGGTCTCTTTTTCATCACAAAGCTTCTTTATAAATTCAGCCTTTTCTGCAAATAAACGTTTTGGAATAATTGAAAACTCGGTCTGATTTTTTACAAATGCCTGAAACTGCTGTGGTGTCATTTTTACCTGCTTTGGCTGTTTTGCAATCTTCTCATCTGCTTCATGAAGCTTCTGAATTAGTTCAATTTTTAATACAAGGTTGTCCGTAAACGGATTGATAACCATTCCTGTCAGATTTAATTCCGGTTTTACTGCAATGCTGTTGCATACAGGAAATGGCATATTTAATAATGCCTGACTCTTTGGAGCTTTTTCCATCTGTTCCTTTGAGGTATATACGACAAAAAACTGTTCCCCTTCTTTACTTTTTAAAAAACAAGGAGTTGGCTGATCCGGTGCCTGTAACATTGCCGGAACAAATAACTTTGTCGGACGAAGAAGATTTAAAATCTCTGTCAGCTTCTCCTTTGTGCGCTCTGTTGCATACTCTTTGATTGTCTGTTCCAATCTATCGTTTGTTATTTCCATTGTTGTCTTTTCTTCCATAATAAAAAAATCCTTTCCTGCCTCCAATATCGGTATAGTGTATATTTTAACACATTGTAGCCGTAAAGAAAAATGTTTTTTCTTTGCGGAATATATATACTTTTTTCAGCTTTCCGTTATTCTGTGGAAATAGTCTGCTTTTACAATTTTTCCAAAAGCTCCGGCAATTCGCCTAAACTATAAATCCGATAGTCTGGATGAATGTCTCCGCTGTCCGTTACTTTTTTGTCTTTCTGATACCAGATTGTGGTAAGCCCTGCATTTTTCCCACCTAAAATGTCAGAGGTCAGGCTGTCCCCAACCATAACCGTCTCCTCTTTCTTAAAATCCCTGATATGTGAAAAACAGTATTCAAAAAACTTCACATCCGGCTTGTGGAAACCGATTTTTTTTGAAATAAAAAAATCTTGAAAATAAGGTTTGATACCAGACTCCTGTATTCTTTTCCGCTGCACCTCATAAGTCCCGTTCGATGCCGCATACAACCTGTATTTTTGATGCAGCTTTTGTAAAAGCTCCATTGCACCGTCTACAAGCTCATGCTGGAACGCAAGATTTTCTTCATAGCATTTCGCTGTTTCTTCCGGGGAAGCGTCAATTCCAAGCTCCTCAAAAAAGATACGGTAACGGTTTACTTTCACCTGCTCCTGTGTCAGCTTTCCAAGCTCTAATAACTTCCACTGGGAAAGATTAATGGCACTGTATCTTTTTAATATTTCCTCTGTCGGTTCAACTCCGATGCTTTGCAGTGCTTTTTTTAAGGCACCCTGCTCTGCCTTATGAAAATCCAAAATGGTATCGTCTAAATCCAGTAAAACAGTTGTTATCATTTATTTTTCCTTCTGTAATTTTTTTCATAATCTATCATAAACTATTTTTTTGTGATTTTCATTAAAATGTGATAAACTTCTATGAGAATTATTTTTCGTTGACTGTCGCATTAAGCATAATATATACAGGAAGGTACTTTTTTGTGAAGGAAAAAATATTTAATATTATTCAAATCGGTGATAAGAGCAACCGGATAAGCCGTGCCTTTGATATTTTTATCACAATCACCATTATCTGCAATATACTTGTTACTTTTTTACAGACATTTGAACAATTATCCTTTTTGTCAGGCGTATTTTCTATGTTAGAATTTATTACTATTTTTATTTTCTGCATCGAATATGTGCTCCGCATCTGGACTGCAAATTTCCTCTATCCGGGAATGAGTAAATACCGTGCTCGGATGAAATTCCTTATTTCCTTCGACGGAATTGTGGACCTTTTGACAATTATCCCTGCTTTTTTTCTGTCCGGCTTCGTTATTTTCCGAATGCTCCGCGTAGCACGGATTTTTCACCTGTTCCGGCTCAATGCAAAATATGATTCTTTTAACGTCATCACCACCGTTTTGTATGAAAAACGAAATCAGATTATTTCGTCTGTTTTTATTGTATTAATTCTGATGTTAGCGAGCAGTCTTTGTATGTACAGTGTGGAGCACGATGCACAGCCGGACATATTCCGCAATGCTTTCAGCGGTATCTGGTGGAGTATGTCAACCCTTCTTACGGTAGGCTATGGTGACATCTATCCGATTACAACATTAGGACGGATTATGGCTATCTGTATTGCTTATCTGGGCGTTGGTGCGGTATTTCCAACCGGATCCAAGGATGATGCAACAGAAGTCAGTTTTGAGATGTTAAAG
>CAKRCJ010000087.1 GCA_934307185.1 uncultured Roseburia sp. | reverse complement strand
TTGCCGGCATATCTCGCACTGGGAGGTACGAAAGGGCGTCCGCCGAATTTTCGATAACCCTTTTCCTCGTTAACCTGCGTATTTTTCGTCCCCGCAGGTACATGGCGCTAGAAGAGAAAATCAAATGTCTGCCATCGTTTACAGACAGGATAGCATATTTAAAAACAAAAACATTATTCGATTATCAATGTGCAGATATAACGTACTTACTATACTATTATATGAAAAAAATGTCCAGTGGTTTCTATGCTTTCTTTTTTTCTGATGTACCAGTCATTTAATATCATGCTAAATAAAACAATTATCCGCAAATTACAAAAAGCAGCAATATGAAATGTCTTCGCTTCACATTGCTGCTTTTCTTTCAATATTTTCTTCTCTGTGTGAATCTTTCCGGTCTATTTTACTTCAACTGTCCAGTTGTATTTATCCGGAAGTCTGCCCCACTGGATACCGGTTAAGGTATCGTATAATTTCTGTGTCAGTTCACCAATCTTAAAGTCGTTAACGGTAACAACATCGTCTTTGTAACGAAGCTCACCAACCGGCGAGATAACGGCTGCTGTACCGGTACCAAATACCTCTTCCAGTGTACCGTCATGACCGGCTTTCATTAAATCATCAACAGAAAGTCTTGTCTCATTTACTTTGTATCCCCAGTCTCTTAACAGATGGATCATGGAATCTCTTGTAACACCCGGAAGAACGGTTCCTTCAATCGGAGCGGTATAGATTTCACCGGCAATTTTGAACATGATGTTCATTGTACCAACTTCCTCTACATATTTACGATGCTCGCCGTCTAACCAGAGAACCTGTGCGTAACCAAGCTTTTCTGCTTTTACCTGTCCTAAGATAGAGCCTGCATAGTTACCACCACATTTTGTAAATCCGGTACCACCTTTTACTGCACGTACCAGTTCATCCTCTACTAAAATCTTAACAGGATTTAATCCTGCTGCATAATATGCACCTACCGGGCAGCAGATAATCATAAACTTATAAGCACTTGCCATATGTACACCAAGCGCTGCTTCTGTTGCAAACATAAATGGTCTGATATATAAAGAGGTATTCGGTTCAGATGGAACCCAGTCAGCTTCTACTTTTACCAAAGCCTCTACTGCCTCTACAAACATATCTACCGGGAATTCCGGCATACAAAGTCTCTTATTGGAATTAATCATTCTCTTTGCATTCATTTCCGGACGGAATAACTGGATTTTTCCTTCTGCGGTACGATATGCTTTCATTCCTTCGAAAGTCTCCTGTGCATAGTGAAGTGTTACACAGGCAGGGTCCATTGTAATCGGTCCTTCCGGAACAATTCTTGCATCCTTCCAGCCATCTTCTTTTGTCCAATCCATGACAAACATATAATCTGTCATATATTTACCGAAGCCAAGATGCTTCTGGTCTGGTTTTTCCTTTAATACTTCTCTTTTTTCAAATCTGATATCCATAATATATCCTCCTTTTTTCCAACGGAAAATGTACTTTTTCTTTTGGAAAATTCATTCTGAAAACCATTATGATACTTTCTTTTTTCGGTGTCAAGATTATTCCGGGGGTTTATAATTGTTATAATTTGATTTTATATTATATTTCTTGTATTATAACTAGTGTTCATTATGAATATTATTCTTTGGTTGTTAAACCAATATGGTATGCTGTTTCTTCATCTATAATACCTTCGTCCTCATTTTGAAGATGCTTCTTCTTAATTATTATACGGTACCCATGGATACTTCTCTGCAACTTTGTGATTATATTCTTCTAACTTTTTCATCTGGTCTGTAATATGTACCATATCCATTCTTTCTACCAGCTTTTTAATAATTTCTTCTCCCTCATCTGCTAACTTTTCTCTCGTCTGCTCATCCGGGATTTCTGGTGTACTCATATGGTCTTTTTTCTCACCAAAATAATATCCGATGGACGCACTCTGATATGCCAGTCCAAAGATATCGTCAAACTCTTTGCAGGACTGCGGTTCATTATGTGCATATCCTGTCGTAAATGGAATATCCTCCAGACGGTTCATCATCTTATATGCTCCTGCTGTAATAGCATGAAAACTGTCCATGGAAGTAAATAAATCCCTCGCATTTTTCATCATCTGCATTGTAAGGTCTATATAAAGAATTGGTACGCCTGTCTCATCAAAAAAGTCTCTGACCATCGGACTGCATGTCATATGAGCCGGACCGTGGAAGCTGATATAAATCTGACGTTTAAATCCCTGTCTTAACAGATTTTTTGCAATTGCCATCAGATAATCGATGCCTTCTCTGACACTGACCTGTACCGTTCCTCTGCCACTTGCTGTTGCTCCAGCATAAAAATATGGTAATCCGGTAAGTACTAATCCGTCACAAGCCTCTGCCATTTCTTTTGCAAATGCTTCGCTGATTGTTGTTTCACTGTCTAATGGAAATCCTCCATGCATTTCGACTGTCCCAACCGGCACGATAATAATATCATTACGTGAAAGATATTCCTCTACTTCGTCATTTAACATTTTCGGTAAAATTCTTGTTCTCATATTCAATCCTCCCGTTATTTTTTCTTTTATCCACGTCTCTCTTTTAATTCTGCATACATTTCTTCTGTCTTCTTTTTATCCAGATTGAAAATACAGCCAATACCAATTAATTCCAACACACAGGTAATCACTGGAATAATCGCTACAAGTCCATAAATTTTATCAACAGTAGCTGCTGACTGTACCACATTGCTGCCGGAAACATATCCGATTAATCCAAGTCCGAAAGATACTCCCGCAGATGCAATGGTAGAACCAATTTTTCGGCTGAATGTATAAAGAGAATACATGGAGCCGTCACTTCTCTCATGAAACTTCCATTCACTGTAATCCAGACAGTCTGTTACAAGAGCCCAGATTAACATTGTAAATACAGTTTGTCCAATCATTGCAAGAATACTTAATGCTGTATATAAATAAACATTTGGTATTTTTACAACAAAAATAATTACGCTGAAAATTGTACTACTAATTACGCCCCACAGCAATGTACTTCTTTTTCCAAATTTTGCAACAAGCTTTGGTACAAGTGGGAAACAGATAAGAATAATTGGTACACTCGCAAGACTCATTAATGTCATTGCGGATGTATTTGCATAGTATTCTTTAAACACATAGCTTCTTACCTGATTTGAACCGGTAATAAATAACATACTTCCAATTGTTGCAACCATTACACCAATAAGTGGTCTGTTTTTTACTACAGCTTTTAATACTTTTCCATAATTAAATTTTTCTGTCTGTGCACTTTTTTCCACATGAACACGCTCTGTGGTAAGTTTTAACAAACCTACATAACATGCCATACTTAAAACACCGAAAATCACAGCTAAAAGTGTAAATCTTTCCGGAATAATGTTGCTGTCACTGTCAAAACAGATAATCGGAACAAAAGATATTGCTCCAATCCCTACGATAGTTCCACCAAGACTTCTTGCTCTTGATAATTTACTACGGTCAATCGGGTCTGTGCTGACAACACTTGCCATTGCACCAAAAGGCATTGATGTTCCGGTATAACTCATTCCATATAAAACATAAACAAAAGCAACCCATGCATGGAGCGCTACTCCTTCAAACGGAACATTACTAAAGCATAACACACCGGATAAAGCAAGTGGCAACATAAAAATTTTAATCCATGGTTTAAATTTGTCTCCGCTCTTTCCAATCATCCAGCGGTCCGGGAAAGAACCCATAATCGGGTCATTTATTGCATCCCATAATCTTGCTGCCAGAAACAGGGACCCCATCCATGCCGGACTAATTCCTAATACATAAGTACAAAAAATCAGAAAGTATGCATCTACAAATAAATTAACAAAACTTCCTGCCATATCACCAAATACATAACCAATTTCATCTCTTTTTGAAAAAGGTCTTACATTTTTCTCGTTCATTCAAACTTCCTCCATTATTTATCATATGCGCGCATCATTGTGTCTGTTATTTTTTACAGCACAATTGATACTATTATCATATATGTAAATATTTGCAATTAAAATTGCATATATCTCATTTTACATTGCAAATCTTGCATTTCACATGATATAATTATTGTACAATTATACATATTCAATAAATTACGAGGTGCATTTTTATGAAATATAGCCAAATGAAACTTTTAGCTTCTCAAAGCAATTATGATACTGAAAAACTTCCTGCCCCTTTGGACTGTCTGTTTGACTCTTCTGGAAAATTTATCGGCTATCATGAGCTTGAAATGGACAGCAGTTATCTCGATGCACATGTCGATATCAGCTATACAAAAGATATTGTATCACTGCACAGTCACGACTTTTATGAACTTCTTTACTGCCACAGTGGAGACCTGCAATATCTGGTTGGTAATACCAGATATCAGATTATAGATAACGACATCATTATCGTTCCACCCGGAATGAGCCATCGTCCACTCTTTTTAGAGCAGATGAAAAAACCTTATAAACGAACTGTTGTATGGCTCAATACCGATTTTTACGAAAAATGCACGCAATCCTTTTGCACAAATTCCAATATTTTAGATATCTCCTTAACAAACCAGCTTCCTTACGTTATCCGTCCAACCGGAGCCATACGCAATCAGCTTGGGCAGTTATTTGACACACTATCGTATGAATGTTCCTCTGCAAGACCTGGAAGTGAGCTTTATCTTATTGGACTTTTTCTTCAAATATTTTGCCTGCTATATCGCATTAGTTATCTGGAAACTTCAGATACCCCACAGCCTGTCGCAAGTGATTTGCTGGACCACATCCTGCATTATGTTGAACAGCATTTATCAGAAGATTTAAGTCTTTCTTCCATTTCCACAGAATTTATGGTAAGCCAGTCTACCATCAGCCAGCTTTTCAAAAAACACATGGATACCGGCTTTTATAAAGTAGTTACCCAGCGCAGGCTTATTGAAGCAAAAAATTTAATTAATTCCGGCGTTTCCTTAAAGGAAACCGCCATACGCTGTGGTTTTTCCGATTATTCTGTTTTTTATAAAGCTTTTGTAAAAGAATATGGCATCTCTCCGCGTGACTTTTTCCATCATAAGTAATATAATAAAATCATAAAGCAGCAATGCAGCATAAATTTTATTACGAGGTGACGACAATGCATACATTTCAACCAATTCCAGTTGATATGCTGGACATAAACCCATTTACAAAAATCGGAAAAGAATGGGCACTGCTCTCCGCAGGCACAAAGCAAAAAGCTAACACAATGACCGTGAGCTGGGGTGGTGTCGGCGTAATGTGGGGTAAAAATGTTGTTTACATTTTTGTCCGCGACTCACGTTATACAAAGGAACTGCTTGATGCCGGTGATTTCTTTTCCCTCACTTTCCTAGATGAAAAGTATCGCAATGCCTTAAATTACTGTGGCTCCCACTCTGGAAAAGACGGCGACAAAATGAAAGCCGCAGGTCTTTCCTTTGATTACCGCCACGGCATTCCATATGTTGACGAGGGAAATCTTGTTTTTGTCTGTGAAAAAATGTCCGCAACAAGAATTACGGAGGATTCCTTCTTAGATGCAGATATCAAAGAAAAGTGGTACAAAGACGGTGATATGCATACGATGTATGTGGGGCAGATTATTGATATACTGGCAAGATAAAAAATGGCACATGAGAGAATATCTCATGTGCCATTTTTTATTATTTTTTATTTGTAAAGACAAACAGCTACGCTGGAATTGCCTGACTGCTCCCTATAATCTTTCGTATAGGTTGGATGATATGTATCTGTCTCAAAACTCCTATATTTAATTTCCTGGAAATATGCAATTCCAACTTCAATATTGTCCTCTTCAAAAAATGCTGCATTACAAATTCCATCGTTTCCCGGAGTCAGAACATAATGATCAAAAAAGTCATCTGCACTGCAAGCGGCGCCATCTACGGCATTAATATAAAATACCTGTTTGCCATATGACGTACGCACATCGAAATCATAAGAACCAAAAGTAACATTTTCCGCTGCTTGTTTTGCATAAGCCTGTATTTCCGATTTTAAAGTGAGTTCCGATTTTCCTTTACTTCTCCGGTATTCATTGATACTGTCTAAGATTTTCTGCACTGCTTCCTCATCCCAATATCCATACTTTGTTTTTTGGTCGTCTACATATTTGCAGGTAAAAATCTGTTCTTTCCCATACTCCCTTACAATCGTTTTTCCACATACATTACATGTGTATTTCATTGTACCATCAGAATTATCTGTTGGCTCTTTTAAAATCACCGGCGACTCATAAACATGCGTATGGTCTGTATTCTCCGGATCATCGTCAAAAACCTGTTCCCCCGGCACAATACCTGACTGTGTACAGAGATTGGAAAATTCCTCACTTTGCATAAAACCATTGAATACACCTTTGCGTGACAGACCATATAACTCCATTTTGTACACCCAGTCAACAATGGATGTATCAGGTTCCCGGTCTAATATCGTATGATACAGCATCGTAACAAACTGGCGGTCTGACGTATTTCTCATTTTATATTCATCACTGAATACAAAACCATAGGCAACTTCACTTCCTGTCATTCCGTTTACAAGTGCATCTGTCCAGTATTCCAGTCCCTGTTTCTCTGCCTTTCTTCCAAGACACTCCGTATAAAGACGTTCCACAAATGCCCTGATTTTTTCCCGATCAACATTCTGGTTTCCTGTATTTCCAGACTTTGTACATTGCTCACAGTTTCCGGTTACTGTCATGTTATCACCGCTCCAGTCACCGGTTCCCTGCTCAATTCCATAGGAATTACACAGATTTGAAAACTCCTGCGAATTGACAAATCCTGTCATTACAGCGCCTCTTGTAACACCAGCATCAAGTTTTCCTACCCAGTCCGCTTTTCCTGTATCATCTGCTTCTCTTCCGAAAAATGACCGATATAAGGCATCTACATAATGACTATTGCACAGATTTTTATTCTGAAATTCTTCACTGAATATAAATCCAAATGCAATATCCGAACCTTTTGCCTGTCCACTCGACAGCCGGTTTGACCAGTCATCTAATCCTTCCTGTTCGGGTGTTCTTCCAAGACATACTTCATACATTCTTGTTACAAAAGAACGAATTCCAGCATCATCTGCTGCCAAAGCTTGTCCCGGCTTTATTCCTACCATGGATATACAAAGTACAAGTATCAATAAAATGGATACACTTTTTTTATTCTTATTTTTCATCCTCCCCTACTCCACAACAACTTCTACCTTCGGAAGATGCCAGATATCATCTACATATTCCTGAATGGTTCTGTCAGAAGAAAATTTTCCAACATGTGCAATATTTAAAATGGCACTCTTTGCCCATGCAGACTCATTCTTATAATATTCCATAATCTTTTTCTGCGCCTCGGCATAAGAGCGGAAATCGGCAAGAATGAAGTAAGTATCTGCATACTGTGTGCTACGTGTATTTAATAAGGAATTATACAAATCACGGAATAATTCTGTATCATTTGGTGCATAAAATCCGTTTACTAACTGTGTTAATACTTTACGGATATCGGCATCATTATTAAATACCTGCATCGGGTCATAGTCATGGTTATGCTCATGCGCGATAACTTCATCGGAGCTCATACCGAAAATAAACATATTTTCCGGTCCGACTTCCTCGTACATTTCCACATTTGCGCCGTCCATTGTTCCAAGTGTAAGTGCACCGTTTAACATGAACTTCATATTACCAGTACCAGATGCCTCTTTACTTGCAGTGGAAATCTGCTCGCTGACATCTGCTGCCGCAAAAATAAGCTCTGCATTGGATACTTTGTAGTCTTCGATAAATACGACTTTAATTTTACCTCCAATACCTGCATCATTATTAATTACTTCTGCAACGCTGTTAATAAGCTTAATGGTAAGCTTTGCATTCTTATAGCCGGCTGCTGCTTTTGCACCGAAAATAAAGGTTCTCGGAACAAAATCCATATCCGGGTGTTCTTTTAACTCATTGTACAGATACATGACATGCAGAATGTTAAGTAACTGACGTTTGTATTCATGTAAACGTTTTACCTGTACATCAAAGATAGAACGCGGGTCTACGTCAATACCGTTATGCTCTTTGATATATTTTGCAAGACGCACTTTATTCTGGTATTTAATCTCTAAAAATTCCTTCTGTGCTTTCTTGTCATCTGCGTAAGGAACAAGTTTTTCCACTTTTGAAAGGTCTGTTACCCAGCCC
>CAKRCJ010000086.1 GCA_934307185.1 uncultured Roseburia sp. | reverse complement strand
ATGGAAGTGCCAGTAGGAATGTCACAGTTAATGAATTATGGAACTCTTGCGTATGTGATACAGGCAATCGGAATATTGATTCCAATTTTAGGGATGGTCATTCTGATAAAAAAAGAGCAGAGCAGGACGTCTATGTATCTGATGATTGCGGATATCAGTTGTATTATAATGAACAGCGGATATTTTCTTATGATGCAGTCAAACAGAAATGACGAGGCAATGCTGGCACTGAAAATTGAATATCTCGGAAATGTATTATTCTATTTTTTCTTTATCAGGTTTATGGTTTCTTATCTGGATATACGTCGGAAAAAATTAAAATATCTGATGTATCTGTGGATTGCAGGGGAAGCAATGACAGTGCTTTCCGTATGGAACGATAAATTCCAGCATTTTATGTATTCCAATGTAATACTGATACAGGAGGAAAAGGCAGGTTATCATTATCTGGTAGTGCAGGGAAACGTGCTCTATCAGATAAGATATGGTCTTTTAAGTGTCATACTGCTTTGCATGATTATTTATACAATTTACCGGGCGGTAAAAACCGCAAGCGCAAAACAGCGGCATAATCTGTATCACTTATTATCTATTCAGGCGGTCATTATTATTCCGCTTATCGTAATGCTCACCATTCAACTGAGTTTTGATATTGTTCCAATCTGTTGCTCTGCGGCAGTATTGTTGATTATTTTCAGCGTAATAGAAGGTGAATTTCTAAACATTCTTGACATGGGACGTATTTCCGTGTTTGAGAGTATGAATGATGTTTACCTTATTGTTGATAACAGACATGATTATTTAGATGCCAATGCTTATGCAAAGGAACATTTCCCGGAATTAAATAATTTAAACCGTGGGGACAGAATATCTGACCGGCTGAGGGAAATGTTTTTAAGCGAAAAGAAAGAATTTGAAATTGAAAAACGTTTTTTTGAGAGCAGTGTTACGCCATTAAACCAGAATGGTGAAATATTAGGTTACTGCCTGATGTTAATTGATGTGACAGACCAGCACAAGCTTGTGGAAGAATTAAAGGAAGAAAAAGTAAATGCGGATGCAGCAAACCGCGCAAAGTCCAATTTTATTTCCAATATGTCCCATGAAATCCGTACACCGATGAATGCAATTATCGGAATGACAGAAATTATGCTTCGCACAGAGGAAAAGCCGCAGGAGCGGGGATACCTGATGAATATTAAAAATTCCGGTGCTGCACTTCTTACGATCATCAATGATATTTTAGATTTTTCCAAAATAGAATCGGGAAAGCTTGAGATTATCAAAGATACTTATGAGCCGATGTCAATGTTTTCTGACTTAAGCATGATTTTTCTAAACCGGCTTGGGGACAAAGAGGTAGAGTTTTTATTTGAAATAGATGAAGAACTGCCACAGAAGCTATATGGCGACTCACTCCGGCTGCGGCAGGTAATTATTAATATTGCAAATAATGCAATAAAATTTACAGAGCAGGGCTATGTAAAGCTTTCCGTTAAAATAACGGAGAAAAAGGAGGACGAACTTAAATTAAGATTTTCCGTAAAAGATACCGGACAGGGAATTAAAAACGAGGATATTGACAAATTGTTTGGTTCTTTCCAGCAGGTAGATACAAGAAAGAACAGAGAAAAGGAAGGCACCGGGTTAGGTCTTGCAATTTCAAAGCAGCTTGTAGAGCTTATGGGTGGAACGATAGGAGTTTCCAGTGAATATGGAAAAGGAAGCGAATTTTACTTTGAAATTTCACAGGGAATAAAGAGCAGTGATATGGCTGCCGGAATAAAAAAGAAAGAAAATGAGATAATCCAGGTAAGCTGCAGTATGGACAGCAGTGTACAGGAGGAAAATTTAAAAAGATTGTGCAGTGTCTATAAACTGCATTTTATACCGTATGAGGAACTTGACACAACAAATGAAATAAAGCAGGTAGATTTCTTTTTTGTGGATGAAAAAAGGTACCAGACAGTCAGAGAATATATTGAAAGCTTTGTGAAAACCGGAACAGAGCTATGTGTGCTGCAAAATCTCATGAAGGACAACGTATGGGACAAAAGAATTACAGTTGTAAACAAACCATTATACAGCTTAAATTTCTGTCAGGTTATCAACCATGAGGTACAGACAGAGGTTTCGGAAGTAGACGACACATTACTGTTTGCAGCGCCGGATGCAAGAATTTTAATTGTCGATGATAACGAGATGAACCGCAAGGTTGCCGTCGGATTATTGCAGCCATTGAAAATGAAAATTGATACGGCAGACAGTGGAAAAACAGCAATTAAAATGGTGCAGGAAACAAAGTATGATATTGTATTTATGGACCACATGATGCCGGTAATGGACGGTGTGGAGGCAACGAAAAAAATAAGGGAGCTTCCGGGAGAGTTTTACAAAAACCTGCCGATTATCGCTTTGACGGCGAATGCCGTTTCCGGGGCAAAGGAGAGCTTTATCGAGGCAGGCATGAATGATTTTGTGGCAAAGCCGATTGATATAAAAGATATTTGTGCAAAAATCAAAAGCTATTTGCCGGAGGGCATGATAAAAAAACAGGTAATGACGGTGGAACACCAGGATAAGCTTACCGAAGAGGAGCTTCCGCAGATAGAAGGTCTTAATGTGCGGGAGGGAATAAAAAACTGTGGCAGCCTGGAATTGTTTTTAAGTCTTTTGGGAGATTTTTATAAGGTCATTGATATGAAGTCCGAAAAGCTGGAAAAATGTCTTGCAGATGATATGATACGCGATTATACGATAGAGGTCCATGCACTGAAAAATACAGCGCGTATGATTGGAGCAATGGTGCTTTCTGAATTTTTCTACAAAATGGAGCAGTGCGGAAATGCCGGTGACGTAAAGACGATAAGAGAGCAGACACCAGAGTTATTGACGTTATACAGAAGCTATCAGCCGATACTTGCGCCTTTTGGACAGGCGAATGAAGAACAGAAACAGGAAGTTTCCACGGAAACAATAAAAGGGGCGTTAGACTGGTTAAAAGAGGCGGTCGACAGTTTTGATTTAGACGGTGCAGATGCAGCACTTTCAGAGCTTGAAGCATATAAGCTGCCGGAGCCTCTGATGCCTTATATGGAAAGGCTGCGGGCTTATGTAGCGGATGTCATGATGGAAGAGATTATGCAGACATGTGAACAAATGATACAGTTGTTAGAGGAAAGGTAAGAGGTGAGGATATGGAAAACATTTTAATTATTTCAGATACACAGAGCTATCTTCTTGTATCACTTCAGAAAAAGTTTGAGGAAGCAGATTATAACATCATAAATGCAAAGGCAGAGTTAGAGGAACTCAGTAAAGTAAAAGAGCAGCCGGATGCGATATTCATTTTTGCAGATGAACAGCTATTGGAAAAGAAAAATGTACAGATTTATTTGAAGGATAAAGCAATTGAATGTGAAATTCCTGTTTTTGTTACAGGAGCACCGGAGGAGCTTTTAGAGATAAAACACAATATTCCACAGTATCTCATCCGCAAAGAATTTCAAAGACCAATCAATATCAGCCGGGCAGCAGAGGAAGTGGACCACTTTATTAAAACAGAGGGGAAACAGAATAAAAAGAAAATTCTTGTTGTCGATGATTCCGGAGCAATGCTTCGTAATGTGAAGGGCTGGCTTGAGGACAAATACCAGATTATTCTTGCAAACTCAGGTGCAATGGCGATTAAGTATCTTGCAACAAACCGTCCGGATCTGGTATTGCTTGATTATGAAATGCCAATCGTGGATGGAAAACAGGTTTTGGAAATGATTCGTTCCGAACTTGATTTTTCCGATATTCCGGTTATTTTTCTGACAAGTAAGGATGACAGAAAAAGTGTTATGGATGTCATGTCCTTAAAACCGGAGGGTTATCTGTTAAAAACAATGGAACCGTCCGCAATCAGACAGGCAGTGGATGATTTCTTTGAAAAACAGAAAGCGGAAAGAAAATAAATTCCGGAAAAGACGCTTTTTTATATGCAAAGTTATAGTTGAACATTTTGATGAACTGTTTTATAATCGAAAAAACACTTGTCTTTTATAGAAAGACACCGGGAAAAAAATCTTTTATACATTAAAAAAGTTGATTTTTCCCGGAGAAGCAAGGAGGATGTTATGTACACATTAGAAGATATTCAGGCAGTAGATATGGAAGTGGCACAGGCAATAACAGATGAGTTTGACAGACAGAACAGTCATATAGAATTAATCGCATCTGAAAACTGGGTAAGCCCTGCGGTGATGTCTGCAATGGGAAGCGTGCTTACCAATAAATATGCAGAAGGTTATCCGGGAAAAAGATATTATGGCGGCTGTGACTGTGTCGATGTAGTAGAGGAGTTGGCGAGAGAGCGGGCAAAAAAACTTTTTGGCTGTGAATATGTCAATGTACAGCCACATTCCGGCGCACAGGCAAATATGGCAGTGCAGTTTGCCATTTTAAAACCGGGCGATACAATCATGGGAATGAATTTAGACCATGGCGGACATTTAACACATGGTTCACCGGTTAATTTTTCCGGAAGCTATTTCCATGTAGTTCCATATGGAGTAAATGAGGAAGGCTTTATTGATTATGACAAAGTAATGGAGCTTGCAATGGAATGTAAACCGAAAATGATTATTGCAGGTGCATCTGCTTATGCAAGAGCCATTGATTTTAAGAAGTTCCGTGAGATTGCAGATGCCTGTGGTGCGGTGCTAATGGTTGATATGGCACATATTGCAGGACTTGTTGCAGCAGGACTTCATGAAAGCCCGATTCCGTATGCACATGTAGTGACAACGACAACACATAAAACCTTGCGTGGACCTCGTGGCGGAATGATTTTGAGCAGTCAGGAGATTGCAGATAAATATAATTTTAACAAAGCAATATTCCCGGGCATTCAGGGTGGTCCGTTAATGCATGTTATTGCCGCAAAAGCGGTTTGCTTTAAAGAGGCATTACAGCCGGAATTTAAAGTATATCAACAGAATATCATTGATAATGCACAGGCACTCTGCAAAGGACTTATGAACCGCGGAATTAAGATTGTATCCGGCGGAACGGATAACCATCTGATGCTTGTAGATTTAACCAATTATAATCTCACAGGAAAAGCAGTAGAAAATCTGTTAGATTCCGTAAACATTACCTGCAATAAAAATACCATTCCAAATGACCCAAAATCTCCGTTTGTTACAAGTGGTGTCCGCCTTGGAACACCGGCTGTTACCTCAAGGGGACTTAATACAGAGGATATGGATCAGATTGCAGAGGCAATTGCACTTATGATAAAAGAAGGAGAACCGGCAGCAGATAAAGCGGGAAAAATTGTAAAAACACTGACAGAGAAATATCCTTTAAAATAGAAAATATGTAAAAATGTTGCATCTTTCTTGTAAATTGTTGCAGTATGTGGTCAATCGGTTGCAAAGCAGTGACGATACGATATAATCAGATTATAAAACAATGTGTAAAAAAGCGTGAAATATATAAGGAGGCAAAATCCTCTGCTCCTGTATGGACGCAAGCTGTGCAGGCACAGCAGACATTTTGCTACGC
This sequence comes from uncultured Roseburia sp., assembly GCA_934307185.1. Classification (GTDB taxonomy): domain Bacteria; phylum Bacillota; class Clostridia; order Lachnospirales; family Lachnospiraceae; genus Roseburia. The sequence goes on along the minus strand of CAKRCJ010000086.1, from coordinate 2,734 downwards.
AAAACAAGGAGGATTATATGATCTGGGAAGATGTATTAGCAAAATTTAAGGAATTATTTGGGGATGAAGGCGAAATCGGTGTTTACTTTGCACCGGGACGTGTGAACATGATTGGAGAGCATACAGATTACAACGGCGGACATGTTTTCCCATGCGCACTTACCATTGGAACCTATGGTGTTGCAAGAAAAAGAAATGACAAAAAGCTTCGTTTTTATTCCATGAACTTTGAAAAGCTTGGCGTGATTGAGTCTTCTGTAGAAGGTTTAAAACCGGAGAAAGAAGCAGACTGGACGAATTATCCAAAGGGCGTTATGTGGGCATTCGGAGAAAAAGGAATGAAAGTAGAGCAGGGTATGGACCTTGTCTTATTTGGAAATATTCCAAATGGCTCCGGACTTTCCTCTTCTGCATCAGTAGAAGTTTTAACCGGATACATTTTAAAAGATATGTTCGGATTTGATGTGACAAATCAGGATCTGGCATTAATCGGACAGTTTTCCGAGAATAAATTCAACGGTGTAAACTGTGGTATTATGGATCAGTTTGCAATCGCAATGGGAAAAGCAGGCCATGCCATTTTCCTGGATACTGCTACCTTAAAATATGAATATGCCCCGATTAAATTAGAGAATGCAAAGATTGTCATTTCCTGCAGCAATAAAAAACGTGGTCTTGGCGACTCTAAGTACAACGAGAGAAGAAGCGAATGTGAGACAGCTTTGGCAGAGCTTCAGAAGGTAATTAAAATTGAGTCACTTGGAGAACTTACCGAGGAACAGTTCGAACAGAATAAAGATGCAATCAAAGACCCGGTAAAGGTAAAACGTGCAAAACATGCAGTTTATGAGAACCAGAGAACAATAAAAGCGGTAGAAGCATTAAAGAATAACAATGTTGCATTATTTGGTGAATTAATGAATGCCTCCCATGTTTCCTTAAGAGACGATTATGAGGTAACCGGTATTGAGCTTGATACTCTGGTTGAGGAAGCATGGAAAATTGACGGAGTAATCGGCTCCCGTATGACAGGTGCAGGCTTTGGCGGCTGTACCGTAAGTATTGTAAAGGACGAAGCAGTGGATACTTTCATCGAGAAGGTTGGCGCAGCTTACAAAGAAAAAATCGGTTATGCAGCAGATTTTTATGTTGTAGAGATTGGTGACGGACCAGTTAAATTGGCTTAATTATCAACGGAAATAAAGGATAAAGAGGAAAAAGCAATGATTCAGGAAAGAATTTTAGAACTGACAGAATATGGTCTTGTAACCGGTCTCATAGAGCCGGAGGATAAAAGATATACAATTAACCGCCTGTTAGAGTTATTCCATTTGGACGAATTAGAAGACGAAGTGGCTGCGGCATACGAAAAACGTACTCCGATGACACAGGAGACAGCAGAAGCATCCCTGGAAGGTATTTTAAAAGAAATGCTTGATTATGCAGCAGAGGACGGATTACTTCCGGAGAACACCATTACGTACAGAGATTTATTTGATACAAAGATTATGGGTATGCTTGTTCCAAGACCAGGTGAGGTAATTAAAAAATTCCATACACTTTATGAAAAAAGTCCGAAAGAGGCAACTGGCTATTTTTATAAATTGAGCAGAGACACAGATTATATCCGCAGATACCGTATTAAGAAGGATTTGAAATGGACCGCAGATACAGAATTTGGAACACTTGATATTACAATCAATCTTTCCAAACCGGAAAAAGACCCGAAGGCAATTGCAGCAGCAAAGCTTGCAAAGCAGAGCGGATATCCAAAGTGTCTGTTATGTAAGGAAAATGAAGGCTACGCAGGACGTGTCAATCATCCGGCGAGACAAAATCACAGAATTATTCCGGTAACGATTAATCAAAGTGACTGGTTTTTCCAGTATTCTCCATATGTGTATTACAATGAACACTGCATTATTTTCAATGCAAATCATACACCGATGAAGATTGAGAAGGCTACTTTTGGCAAGCTGTTAGATTTCGTGGAGCAGTTCCCACATTACTTTGTCGGATCGAATGCAGACCTTCCGATTGTCGGCGGCTCTATTTTAAGCCATGACCATTTCCAGGGCGGTCATTATGAATTTGCAATGGCGAAAGCACCGGTAGAAAAAGAAATCAGCTTTACCGGCTTTGAAGATGTAAAAGCTGGGATTGTAAAATGGCCGATGTCTGTTATCCGTATTAAAAGCCCGGATAAAAACCGCCTGATTGAGCTTGCAGATAAGATTTTACTTGCATGGAGAGGTTATACAGACGAGGATGCATTTATTTTTGCTGAGACAGAGGGTGAACCACATAATACCATTACTCCGATAGCAAGAAGACGTGGGGATGATTATGAATTAGACCTTGTACTCCGTAACAATATTACGACAGAGGAGCATCCGCTTGGCGTATATCATCCACATGCAAAGCTTCACCATATTAAAAAGGAGAACATTGGATTAATCGAAGTTATGGGACTTGCAGTTCTTCCGGCCAGATTAAAAGGTGAGATGGCAGACTTAGAGCAGGCAATTTTAGATGGCGCAGATATCCGTAAGGATGAAGTGTTGTCAAAACATGCAGACTGGGTAGAGGACTTCCTTCCAAAATATGGATTTACCGCCGGAAGTGGATTAGATGGAGAGGTAACACCGGAAAGACTTCATGAGATTATCCAGACAGAGATTGGTCATGTGTTCAAGGAAGTATTGGTGGATGCAGGAGTCTATAAATGCACCGA
>CAKRCJ010000085.1 GCA_934307185.1 uncultured Roseburia sp. | reverse complement strand
AGTCAAACTCTAGTATACAGGTAAATCCACGTTGCTACAAATGTGAGGTCACTTCATATTATCTAAACTCCGGTTTACATTAATTTACGGAATAATTCCTTCAAATCTTCCACACTCGCATCCTTTGGATTACCCGGTGCGCAGGCATCTGCATGAGCAGACTCAGCAAGGAAGTCTAAATCTTCTTCTTTTAATGCTTCCAGTTTTGTAGGAATTCCAACATCTACAGAAAGTTTACGTACAGCATCAACTGCTGCTTTGCGGTATTCTTCCACAGACATTTCATCTGCACCTTTTACTCCCATTGCACGGGCAATTTCACGATATTTTTCACCTGTGCAGGCTGCATTGTACTCCATAACGATTGGAAGCATCATTGCGCAGGCAACACCATGTGGAGTATCATAAACAGCACCTAAAGTGTGTGCCATGGAATGTGCAATTCCAAGTCCTACATTTGAGAATCCCATTCCGGCAATGTACTGTCCAAGAGCCATTCCCTCACGACCTTCTTTTTCATTAGCAACTGCACTTCTTAAAGATTTAGAAATGAGTTCGATTGCTTTTAAATGGAACATGTCTGTCATTTCCCATGCAGCTTTTGTTGTATAACCTTCAATTGCATGTGTTAATGCGTCCATACCTGTAGAAGCGGTTAAACCTTTTGGCATGGAAGACATCATTTCCGGGTCAACGATAGCGATAACCGGCATATCATGTGGGTCAACGCATACAAATTTTCTTTTTCTTTCCACATCAGTGATAACATAGTTGATTGTAACCTCTGCTGCAGTACCTGCTGTTGTAGGAACTGCAATAATTGGTACACAAGGTTTCTTAGTAGGTGCTACACCCTCAAGACTTCTGACATCTTCAAATTCCGGATTTGCGATGATGATGCCGATTGCTTTGGAAGTATCCATGGAAGAACCTCCACCGATTGCTATAAGATAATCTGCTCCGGATTTTTTGAATGCTTCTACACCATGCTGTACATTTTCGATTGTCGGGTTTGCTTTAATATCGGAATAAATTTCATAAGCAAGATTATTCTGATCCAAAATATCTGTTACTTTTTTGGTAACACCGAATTTAATCAGGTCCGGGTCAGAACAAACAAAAGCTTTTTTAAATGCGCGCGCTTTTGCTTCTGTTGCAATCTCTGCAATTGCTCCTGCTCCATGATAGGAAGTTTCGTTTAACATAATTCTGTTTGCCATAATAAATCTTCTCCTTTACTGTTAATTATTTAACAATTTGTTATATTTATTGTAGCAAATGAATTCATAAAACGTAAGTTACAAATCTATGGAAATGTAACAATTTTCTTATTTTATTCCAAAATATTCTATGCAATTCAAACAATACCTGCTGCTCAATGCCCTATATTCTTTTGAATACTTCCCGTACATCGTAGTCCGGCTTCATATCAGAAAGAATGTGATAAACCTGCCTTCCATTATTCCTTCTGTTCGTGACTGTTCCAGTTCATCAGCAAATAATTCTCTTAAAGCTTCACACATCTTTTTTTCTTCCTCCATTTCTTTTCTATTTGCCCTCAAACAAGAACTCAGTAACACTGCAATTTTTCACCCCAAAGGCAGCATACTCCTCATTTGTCATGTCAGAAAAATAAGATTTTACCACCCTTGCAATCCCATTATGCGCGACAAGTATGTAAGTCTTATCCGGTTGTTCCTTTAATTCGTCCAGCAGATTGTAAATGCGCTGTGCCAGCTTTAACATAGACTCTCCATTCCCATAACGGTTTAAAAATCCACTTTTTGCCTCCAAAAACTCTGCCGAATTACGTGGGGAAGTTCCTTCCCACACACCAAAATTCTGCTCAATCAGCCGTGACTCCATACGTGCCGGAATGCCTGTCACTTCACTGATATGTTTTGCGGTATCAGCCGCCCGAAGCAATGGGGAATATAAAATTTCATCTGCTTTAATTCCATCTGCCAAAATTTTTTTTCCAGTCTCAACTGCCTGTTCGTGTCCTCTTTTTGTCAATGGAATATCTGTTCTTCCACAAATTTTGTCTGCCACATTCCATTCGCTCTCACCGTGTCTTACAAAGTATAATTTACTCATTTTTTTGCTCCCTTTATTTTTTCATTTTTGAACATCCAGATAAAAATAAATATCGCTTTTTCCTTCCTGCTTCGTTCCTTTATAAACCTGCGTATTTAATCCGCCAATCACAAACCCATTATGAATGTAAAAAAGACAGGCTGACAGATTGTTGTCCTGACCTATCGTATAAATCCCATGATATCCATTTTCCAGTGCAATTTGTTTTCCCTCTTCAATAAGCATCTTTCCTATACCTTTGCCGCGATAATCATGCTTTACTTTTAAATCATCCAGATACAGGTAATCAAACCAGTCTTTTTTATATACTGCCAGTCCGATACATTCTTTCCTATCATTATATGCCCCTGCAAAGAAATACTCTTTTTTCATTGCATCAAAGTCATTCTCAAAATTGGGGAAACACATCTCGTACTGTTTTTCCTCTGGGAATTTTTCGGTCTGATAAGACCATATTTTTCCATCAAAAAAAGGTATCATTTTTCCCCAGACTGGAAATGTTTCATTTGAAAGATTGATATCAGCCTTGTTTTCTTCGGTAATTCTTCTGATTGTAAACATTAAAATTTCCCCTTTTTCTCAGCGTTTTCGATAATTAAATCCACCACTCCGGCGTCAGCTCTCCAAGTGTAACGACTTTACCTGCCTCATAATCCAGCATAATTTCAATGCTTTTATAATCGTCCGGCATAAGCTGCACCATAAACTCCCGGCATGCACCGCAAGGCGCTCCTGTTTTTCCATTGCCCATGAGTGCGAGCACTCTTTTGATTTTATCTTCACCATTTGTAATCATATTAAAAATAGCATTCCGCTCCGCACAAATTCCAAGTGTGCATGCAGTATCCACACAGACTCCGGTATAAATTTTCCCGGAAGCAGACTCCACTGCTGCTGCAACACCGCCTGCACTGATTAATTTTGAAATATCACGGTCATTCTGAACCGCTTTCGCTGCATCATATAATTCTTTCCATTCCATTTTCTTTTTTCTCCTTTTGTACATGTTTCATTTTAGATAACTGCAAAACTCCTCCATCTTCATTTCATAATCGAGCACCGTCCGAAGCTTTCCCATCTGGTCCTTCCACGCATTTTCATGGACACAGACATTACGAAATCCAAGCTCCTCATACACATGCTGTGCCCTTTTATTTTCAAGCATTGTATCCAAAATAATTTTTTCAAATCCCATGCCAAATAACTCCTCGAAGAGCATACTTAATACTATTTTTCCAAGCCCTTTATTCTGATACTCTTTCTCGCAGATTTTAATACCTATCTCGCATACATTCTCTCCTTTGTCAACATAGCACATCTCACCTATTGGCTTTTCCCCGTGAAAAATCAGTAGTCTGCGCCACGTATGTTCGTTTTCGTTTCGGATTTTTTCTGCAATTTCTTCTTCGGTCGTCCCAATTCCATTTGGAAAACCGGCATGCTCCATGACAGCTCCGTCATTCCACCACTGGCAGAGTATTGCCGCATCACCCGGTGTGGCATTTCGGATTGTGAGGTCATTATACATTAAATTCATCATCGTTATCTCCTTTACAATACATTTTTTTGATTGAAAAATTCAAATTTATCGTCCATGCAAAATATTTTTCCTAGTCATAATCCAATTTTTCTCCGGCACATTTTTTCAGGAAATGCATATCCTATGGTAAAAAGCCCGGAGTTTGTTATGACTTCCTGTGAGATAGTTGTAAAAGTAAAGCAGAAAGTGAATCGCCCTGCAACAAAGACACATTTTAGCACTTTATTTGTGCAGTATATTGATATTTTCGTGCGTCAATCTCTCCGGGAACGTGGCATACCCTTTAAAATTACCGAAGCTGTTCCAAACAAAGAAACCGTCTCTGCTATGCTTGAGGCAGAAAGGATTGCGAAAGACTCTTCTGTCAAAGGTTATCATGATGTTGATGAGTTATTCGCAGACCTTGACTCATGACCAAATATGAAATCTATTAAAAGTTATATTTTTCAACTTTCGTTAAATTTCTTTTCCCCCAAGCTCCGCAAACTGCGCCATATAAAGTTTATAGTAAGCACCCTTTTTCTCCATAAGCTCTGCCGGACTGCCCTGTTCTAAAATACCGCCCTTATCAATGACAAAAATACGGTCCGCATTCTGAATAGTCGACAGACGGTGTGCAATGACAAAGCTGGTTCTTCCGGCAAGCAATGCCTCGATTCCTTTCTGCACTAAAATTTCCGTATGCGTATCGATGCTTGAGGTTGCCTCGTCCAAAATGAGAATTTTCGGCATGGAAACCATTGTTCTTGCAAACGCAATCAACTGCCGCTGTCCGATAGAAAGTCCTGCGCCATGCTCTTTTAATTCGGTGTCGTAGCCTTTTTCCATTTTCATAATAAAATCATGGGCATTGACTGCTTTTGCGGCAGCAATTACTTCTTCCTCTGTGGCATCAAGTTTTCCATATAAAATGTTGTCCCGGACTGTTCCCTGGAAAATGAAATTATCCTGCGTCATCACACCCATCTGCCTTCTCAAACTGTTCATGGAAACTTTTGTGAGGTCGTGTCCGTCAATTAATATTTTTCCCTGTTCGATATCGTAAAAACGGCTGATAAGGTTTACAATTGTGGTTTTTCCTGCTCCTGTCGGACCGACAAGTGCAATCGTTTCACCCGGTTTTACAACAAAGTTCACATCCTCTAATACCTTTGTCTCCGCCGGTGTTCCCCTGTCATAGGTAAAGCCAACATGCGAAAATGTCACTTCACCCTTCACTTTTGGAAGCTCCTCCACATCTTCTGCATCTGTGATATCCGGTTTTGTATCCAAAATATCAAAGATACGCTCTGCCGCGGTCAGGTTTGTCACAAGGTTATTGTAAAAGTTACTTAAGTTCATAATCGGGTTCCAGAACATGTTAATGTAACTTCCGAACGCAACTAAAAGTCCGACCGATACTTTTTCAAAACCTAAGAAACGGATACCAACCAGATAAAGCATCATCGCTCCAATTCCCCAGCAGAAATCAATGACCGGTCCAAACATATCTGCATAAATAACTGCATCTACAAACGATTTCCGGTGCTCATCCGTCAGATTTTCAAAAATTTCTTTTGTCTCACCCTCCGCACCAAAGCTCTGCACGACATTCATTCCTGCAATATCCTCATGCACATAGGCATTTAAGTTTGAGGATTTTTTACGGAAAATCTGCCATCTTTTATGTGACATCTTCTGTACGAAAAAAATACCTGCAACCATAAGTGGAATGGTGCTTAATGATGCAAGCGCCAGACGCCAGTCTTTTACCATCATAATGACAACAACGCCGATTACCGTAATAAATTCCGGGATTAAGGTGGTAACCATATTTGTCAAGACATCTTTTAAAGAGTTTACGTCTCCGATAATCCGCGCAAGAATTTTTCCGGTTGGTCTGCTGTCAAAAAAAGAAAATGACAACGTCTGGATATGTTCGTATAAATCCTGTCTGATTTTTAACAATATTTTATTGGAAATCACAGACATGCTGTACATTCTTACTTTTACCAGAATGATAAAAAGAATGTTTAATATAAGTGCAAAAATTCCAAGCATTATCAGTCCTTTTAAATCAGACTGCGCAATATAATGGTCAATCGCTTCTTCAATCAGCAGCGGGTTTACCAGCGTAATTAAAACGGTAATTCCCATGCAGATTAAAACACCAATGATTGCCAGTTTATAATCAAGTAAATAGGAAAGCAGACGGCTTAAAATCTTCTTTTTGTCGGTGTTTTCCATATATTCGTCTTCACGAAATGAATTTACTGCCATGATAATCTCCTTTTTATTGTAATTTTTTCTATGACGCCAGATATCTTCCATACTGCGCCATATAAGTATCGTAATACAGTCCTTTTTTTGCAAGAAGTTCTTCATGTGTTCCGCGCTCTGCAATTTTTCCGTCCTGTAAATAAATAATTTCATCGGCATGACACACAGCGGAAATACGGTGTGCGATGATGATTTTTGTCGTATCGGTAAGACTGTTTAATGTCTTCTGGATTTCATGCTCCGTCTCCATATCAAGTGCAGAAGTGGAGTCGTCCATCACAAGAACCGGACTGTGCTTTGACAGAGCGCGCGCAATGCTGATACGCTGCTTCTGTCCGCCGGAAAGTCCGACACCTCTTTCTCCGATAACTGTCTCGTACTGTTCATCCATTTTTTCAATAAAGCTGCTCGCCTGCGCATCTTTTGCTGCAAGACGGATTTCGTCTAACTGCATGGAATTACGTTTTCCCATTTTGATATTTTCTTCGATGGTATCGGAAAACAGGAACACATCCTGTAATACTACAGAAACGCTTCTGCGAAGCTGTCTTAAGGATAACTTTTTAATATCTATTCCGTCCAGTTTCACGCTTCCTGCTGTCGTATCATAAAAACGGTGCAGCATATTTATAATGGAAGATTTACCAGAACCGGTTGCACCCATTATTCCAAGCGTTTTCCCTGCTTCTACTGAAAAACTGATATCCGATAAAATCTGCTTTCCATCGAGTTCAAAAGATACATGCTCAAAATCCACTTTTCCACTGACTTTTTCTAATTCTACCGCATCTTTTGCATCTTCAATTTCCGGTTTTACTTCATAAATCTTTTTAATTTTTTTATAAGATGCAACCGCGGAAGACAAATCGTTTGTCAGCCAGCCCATCATTTCCATTGGCCAGGTGCAGTTTCTGCTGTATTCCACATACGCAACCAGCGCGCCCAGTGACATGTTTCCATTCATGACGGAAATTCCGCCGAGAATAGTTGTTGCAACCGGAAGTGCTTTTCCGACAAACTGAAATAACGGATAATAGCGGACCAATATTTTGGACTGTGTGATATTCAGATTATAATAACGCTCATTATGGGATAAAAACTTTTTAATCTCATAATCTTCTCTCGCAAATGCTTTTACCGTGCGGACACCGGCAAGATTTTCCTCTGCAACTGTAGTAAGAACTGCATTTTCCTCACTGATATCCTCATAAACTTTGTCTAATTTTCGCTCCATGACAATTGCCACGATTGCACAGGAAAGCATGACGGCAAGCGGCAGAAACGTCATTTTCCAGTTCAGGGAAAACATGCAGTATAAAACAAATATTACATGAACAGTTACTTCAATTAATAACATTCCCACATAGCCTAATGCATTCTGGATTTTATCCACATCATCTTTTACCCTTGCCATCAGCTCTCCGGTATTCGTATCATCAAAATATCGCATGGATAATGTCTGAATGTGGTTAAATAAATCTTTTCGCATCTCTGCGCCGATTTTTGAGGAAAGATAATCAAATGTAAATTCCTTACAGTAGCCGAAAATACTTCGCCCTATTCCGACTAATACAATTCCAATCAAAAGCTTCGTTAAAAGCTCTAACTTTCCGCCTAAAATAACATTGTCAACAATGTTCTGTGTGATTTTTGGATATAACATATCAAGCGCAATCGCGATAAACATGCTTGCAACTGCAAACACATAACCATACCAGTAACGCCCGATATAACTGCTTAACTTCTTCATAAATCCTCCTATAATATCTCCATTGTTTTTTTCGAATCCTCGATAATTTTTTTGCAGCACCACTCTGTGAACGTTCAAGCTTCCATGTCATTTTTTTGTATTACTAAAACAAACTCAGCCGCACTTTCCCCATAACACAAAAAATGCGCCCCACAGTATTCACCACGAAGCGCATTTATCCGTTCCCCTATCTAAAAACATAAAAAGTCCGTGGCGAATACACCACGGACAACTCACTCTTATTCATATAGTAATAAACTGCTGCCTAGAAAAGCTTACCGAGGTAATTCTCAATATGATTTTTTACTGTTGCGTTGTCTGTTGTAAACTGAATCATAATATTACCTCTCTTTCTTAAAATTTTGCAATTATAAACTACACCTATTCATGCAGTCCAAATTCGCTTGCAATTTAGCTTACTATCCTAGTAAAGCATACATAAATACTATTGTCAATACAATTTCCAAATTTTTCTTTTCATTTTTCACTTTTTCTGAAATGCCCATAAATTTCCAACATATTTTTTCTTTCTTTGCAGACAATAAAATCAGGACATACAACAAAGCCGGGAGTTTGACAGTTGAATATTAAAAAAAGTTATCGCAGGTCGCATAAAACCTGCATTTTTTATGTCAAATTTTTC
>CAKRCJ010000084.1 GCA_934307185.1 uncultured Roseburia sp. | reverse complement strand
GGGCATTTGATTATAATAGATGTACAGTTTACAAGGGTTTCCGGATGAAGGAAGTGATAATATGAAAATTGAAAAAGTAAATGATAATCAGATTCGCTGCACTTTGACGAGAGAAGATTTAGCAGAACGTCAGATTAAGCTCAGTGAATTAGCATATGGAACAGAGAAGGCAAAGATGCTGTTTCGGGATATGATGCAGCAGGCAGCTTATGAGTTTGGTTTTGAAGCAGATGATATACCGCTTATGATTGAAGCAATTCCTCTGTCGGCAGATACAATTATTTTGGTAATTACAAAAGTAGAATATCCGGAAGAACTTGATACACGATTTTCAAGATTTTCAGACCCGGATCCAGAAGATTTCTATGAGGATGCTGTTTTAGGTGCATCACAGAATACTGCGGCAGAAGGTGCTGATGATATATTAGGTTTATTCAGAAAAATTCAGGAACAGCAGAAGAATGCGGCTAAGAAGGCAGAAAATAAAGACTTAGATACGGCAGATGCGAAGAAGACAGAGAATGGGAATAATCCGGTTAATACACTTGTAGATATTACAAAGATGTTTGTATTCCGGGATTTAGCTGATGTAACCAGACTTGCGCATGTTCTGAAGGGCTTTTATACAGGAAAGAACGATTTATATAAAAATGAGCCAGCGCACAGATACTATTTGCTTGTAAGTAAGAGCAGACAGTCTCCGGAAGAGTTTAATAAAGTGTGCAATATTTTATCAGAATATGCGACACAACAGACATACACACCAGCGGCAGGAGCATTTTTTAAAGAGCATTATCAGGCAATATTGCAGGGAGATGCATTACAGACTTTAGCAGAGTTGTAGACGAATTGATAATAAAAAGGTATCAGCATAAAGCTGATACCTTTTTATTATTCTGCAAGGTCTTTTGCCAAGAAATCATTAATTTCTTTTACTAAAGCATCTGGGTCAATACCATGAACCATAGCAGCCTCTTCAACAGTTTCCATCTGGGATGATGGGCATCCGAGACAATGCATTCCAATATTTAAAAGAATTGGCGCGATATTCTGGTCAATCTGAAGTAATTCACCAATCATGGTTGTTTTTGTAATCTGTGTCATTACGTATCCTCCTTGTTAAAATTTGTATTACTACATACAACTTAGAGATTGTTGTATTAGTGTGTCCAATAACGTGGTAATTATAATACGATTTATACAAGAATGCAAATAAATTCGAAGATTTTTCTAAGGAATAAGGGAAATCCTGACGATATATGAAAAAGAGAAAATGACACGGATGGTTAAATCAGACTGCATGGATGCAGAACCGTTTTTCCAGAAACAGAACAGTGAAAACTGGAAAAAAGAAGGAGCAAAAATGAGAATTAATAATAATATGTCGGCTGTAATTACAAACAAACAGCTGCTTCGTACAGAAAATAATCTGACAAAATCCATGGAAAGACTTTCCTCTGGATTAAAAATTAATCATTCAAAGGACAATCCCGCAGGGATGGCTATTTCCAATAAAATGCAGGCACAGATTGATGCACTTGACAGAGCTTCCTCAAACGCATCAGATGGAACTTCCGTACTTCAGATTGCAGATGGTGCATTAAATGAAACGAGTTCTATTTTACAGAGAATCCGTGAGCTCGCTGTTCAGGCTGCAAATGATACAAATTCACTTGCAGAGAAAGAAGCAGTCCAGAAGGAAATTGATGCATTAAAGGAAGAAGTAAACCGTATTTCAAAAGATACAGAATACAATTCCAAATCTATTTTAGATGGTTCTATGGATACCCGGGTATATGCGGATAATGGAAATGCATCCAGAATTAACATTTCAGATTATGTAAATGCAGGAAAATATGAACTGGAAATTACACAGAGTGCCACAAAAGCAACAGCGGCTGCAACACCGGCCAACCAGATAAAAAATGATAATACAACAGGAACAATTGGTGTATCAGGAACAATTACAGTAAATGGTTATGCAATTGATATTGATAAAGATGATACGATGGCAGGCGTATATGAAAAGTTAAGAACAGGTGCGCAGATTGGGGAAGCAGAATTTACGACAGATGATGGAATATTTAACGGTTTGCAGGCTTCCCGCTATGGCTCGTCTGCAGAACTTGTTTTAACTTTTTCAGGAAAAGATGGCGTGACAACGAACGCAGATTTCGCAAGTGCATTAGGGTATACATCCAATCTTACAACGGATAAAGACACAGGAAATCTTGTTTATACAGCCGATTTGGGAAAAGATGCACAGGTTGAATTGAAACCCGGAAATGACCCGGCTTATCAGGGAGACTCAAGGTTCAGCAGTACAGCGACAGTTTCGGCAGAGGGAAATAAAGTTACGGTTACAGATCGTGACGGTTTTTCTATCAGTTTTTTGGCAAAAGAAGGATATCAGAAAGATACGACAGCAAATCCGGCGGTTGATGGAAGAATTATCTTTGATGTAACAGAGATTGGAACAATGACATTACAAATTGGTGCAAATCAGAGCCAGAATATGAATGTACGTATTCCGGAAATTTCTTCTGAAAGTTTATATATTGACGATGTGGATGTGACAACTGTTACAGGGGCAAGCCGTGCAATCAGCACGTTAGATGATGCAATTGCAATGGTTTCGGATGCGAGGTCAAAGATTGGAGCTTACGAAAACAGACTGGATTATGCAGTATCGAGTCTGGATACGTTTGAGGAAAATATGACGGGTGCATTATCAAGACTTACAGATGTAGATATGGCGGAAGAGATGACAAATTATACACAGTATAATGTATTGCAGCAGGCAGGAATTTCTGTGCTTAGTCAGGCAAATGACCTTCCACAGCAGGTATTGCAGCTTTTGCAGTAAGTAAGGATGGAATAAGGTAATGGAAAAAGAGCAGATTACAGATTTTACAAGGCGCATTGTTCAGAGTAACCGCAGCGAATTGACAGTCATTAATTATGAGATTATTTTTGCATATCTATCAGATGCGAAAACGACATATGAAAAACAGCAGTGGGACGAATTTAAAAAAGCTTTGCGGAAAGCACAGAATTCTATTAATGAATTAATAAATACGTTGAATTTTTCATATGAAATTTCAAAGAATTTATATCAGATTTATGTTTTTTGCAGAGATATATTGTCTGTTTCGATGTATAAAAGAAGCACGGAAGAAATTGATGATGCAGAGCGTCTTTTAAAGAAGCTGTATCATGGCTTTTTGGAAGCAGCAAAGGCGGATACATCGGCACCATTGATGAAAAATACCCAGCAGGTATATGCAGGGTACACTTATGGAAAAAATGATTTGGTTGAGAATTATAAAGAACTTGATAAATCAAGAGGCTTCTTCGTATAGAAGCCTCTTTTTTCAGGATAAATCCAGTTTTTTGATACTCGCCAGTAAAAATTTATAGCGCATTTGTACAGAATTAAGCTCATAAATATAACAGTCAATCAGGTCCGGGTCAGTGACATTTCCAAGATTATTATAAGCATTCTGTAAGGCAAGCGTGGTTTGGTGGAGGTCATCTTTTAAAAGTGCATAATGGTTATCTTTTGCTATTTCTTTTTGTAAAAGTCGAATGGTAATCCCCTCCAATCAAATAATTCTTAATTAAAGTATAATCATAAAATGGAAAAACTATACAATATAGATTTTTTTTCATAAAATTTAGAATTCAGAAATAAAATAAAACAAAAAAGTGTGAAAAATATGAATGAAAAAACGGGGATGTTAATTGTTATTGCTGTGTGTGGACTGGTTCTTTTGATTACACTGTTAAGAAACAGGGCACAGATTATTTTGAACTTTATGGTGCGTATGGTTTTGGGGGCAATTGTTATGTTTTTTATTAATGATGCATTGGAAAAACAAGGAATAGATATTGCCGTAGGATTAAATGCGGTAAGCCTTTTGACAGCCGGAACCCTTGGATTTCCTGGGGTTGCTTTACTTTACGGAATAATTGCGACAAAATTTTTGTGAGAAAGTTACAAACTTAGTTTATTTTTCAGTTTGCTATAGACAAGTGGAAATTCAGTTGCTATAATCCGACTTACAACAAAAGAGAGGTGATGATTTGGGGAAATTATGAATTTGACACTGCTTACGTTTCTTACGATTGCAGTGGTGACAGATGTTAAGTGCATGAAGATTAGTAACCGGCTAATCGGATGTGGAATGTCTGTCGGCCTGTTATTCCAGATTTTGGGGAATGGATGGACAGGTGCTTTATATTTTATTCTTAATGTTACAATTCCGGTGAGTCTATTGATTCTTTTATTCAAGATGCATGTCCTTGGGGCAGGCGATATCAAGTTATTTTCCGTAGCAGGTAGTTTTTTAACAACAGAACAACTGATAAAAGTGATTATTTTTTCATTTGTAATTGCCTCGATACTTGGCACTGGAAAAATAGTGTATAAGTATTGGCTGAAAAAGGAAAAAAAGAAAGAATATACAATAATTCATTTTTCAATAGCAATTATTTTGGCGGTTGTTTGGGTAATAGGAGGGGTATAATTGCAAAAATTAAAAATTGCGTTATGTGATAACGACGAATTTTATTGCAGACGTTTTTCGGAGTATGTGGTAAAGCATAAGGCAAAAGAAATGGAGTTATCTGTATATTCAAATAGAGAGCAGTTTGAGGAGGCATTAAGCAGCCAGAAATTTGATTTGGTTCTTGCCGGTAAGGAATTTGCAGATGAAGAGATGGACAAGGTATTATTTCTTTGTGATGACTTGGGGGAGAAGGTTGCTGAACCGGCAATGTGGGATAGCAATATGCCTCCGATGCGAAAAAGCATTTCAAGATATCAGCCAATGGAGCAGGTTCTGCATGAGTTATATGTACTTGTGGGACGGGACAGAGATGGCGGGAATGTAATGACGGGAACAGGTAATCTGGAAGTAATAGGGATATGTTCTCCCTGCCGGCATGAAATGCAGAATTTGTTTTCTGTATTGTATTCTGTAAATATGGCAGAAAGTAAAAAGGTACTTTATATAAGTTTTCTTGAATTTTTGGGATTTAAAGAGTTGTTTGAATTTACAGGAGAACATGATATGGGAGATATTATGTTGAGAGTAAGAGGGGACTGCCTGACAAGGGAAAGCTTCTGGAATTGTGTATATGAAGCGTATGGAGCAAGTATGGTATTACCATTTGAAAATCCGGAGAACCTTCATCAGATAGGGAAGGATGAGTTTTACCGGTTTCTGGAATTTGTAGAAAATTTCACAGACTTTGAACTGGTGGTTGTTGATTTTGGAATAAGTATGGAAGATGTGGCAGACTGCATGAAAAGATGCGATGCGATTTACCTGCTGGGAAAAGAAGAATTCTTTTATAAGTGTCAGGAGGAGGCTTTTTTAGAGGGGATGAAAAAGTCTGGAAATGAAGACGTAATTGAAAAAATACAAAAAGCTTATCTTCCGTATGCAGCGAAGAATTTAAGAGGAGGGGGGACTGTGATTGAGCAGCTGCAATGGAGTGAATTTGGAGATTTTGTAAGGAGTTATATTAATCAGCAGGGATGGACAAAAGGGGGTGGATTAATTGAAAGTGACGGACGAACAGATATACAATCTTAGGGACTCAATTTTAGAGGAAGTTGATTTGACCAGAGAAGTGAGTGACGAAGAAATCAAAAATCTGGTTTCAGAGAAGTGCAGCATATTTGCAAAGAAAAATTTTTTAAAACTTACAGAACAGGAAGCATTAGAACAATATTTGTTTTATTCCATGAGGAAGTTAGATGTATTGCAGGAGCTGTTGGATGACCCGGAAATTACAGAAATTATGGTAAACGGTGCAGAACATATTTTTTATGAAAAAAGAGGACAGCTATTTTCATCTGATAAAAAGTTTACTTCTAAAGAGAAACTAAATGATGTGATTCAACAGATGGCGGCAACGAATAATCGAATGGTGAATGAATCATCCCCTATTGTAGACACAAGACTTTCCAATGGCGCGCGTGTGAATATTGTTTTACAGCCGATTTCTATTGATGGTTCAGCAATTTCTATAAGAAAGTTTCCGGAAAAACCGCTCATGATGAAAGATTTAATAGAATTAGGAGCAATCTCGGAAGAAGCAGCGGATTTTTTAAAAATATTAGTTTTATCCGGCTACAATATTTTTGTTTCAGGTGGTACAGGTTCAGGAAAGACCACGTTCTTAAATGCATTATCGCAATTTATCCCAAGGGAAGAAAGAATTATTACAATTGAAGATTCGGCAGAACTACAGTTAATCGATAAGCCAAATCTTGTGAGGCTTGAGACGAGAAATGCTAATACGGAAGGTGTGACTCCGATTACAATCAGGGATTTAATAAAAACAGCACTTCGGATGAGACCATCCAGACTTATCATTGGTGAATGCAGAGGTGCGGAAGCTTTAGATGTCCTACAGACGATGAACACCGGGCATGATGGCAGTCTTTCTACCGGACATGCAAATTCCTGTAAGGATATGCTATCCAGATTGGAGACAATGGTACTTATGGGAATGGAGCTTCCATTACCGGCAATTCGGAGTCAGATTGCATCTGGAATTGATATTTTAATACATCTTGGCAGAATGCGTGATAAAAGCAGAAAGGTGCTTACAATCACAGAAATAGTAGAATATAAAGAAAATCAGGTTATTTTAAATGATATTTACCGCTTTTATGAGTATGAAGCGGAAGAAAATAATGTTAATGGTGCATTGGAACATGTGGGAAATTTGATAAACACAGATAAATTGAGAAGAGCTGGTTATAAAACAGATGGATTATAAAAAGTATGATTTATCAAAAAAAGAGACATTTATTTGTATTTTAAAAAGCATACTTGCAGGGGCGGTGGCTGCATGGATTTTGTATCGGTCTTTTTATGGGATGGTATCAGTTTTTATTTTTTTACCAATTTTTATTCGAAAGGAAAAAGAAAATGGCTATAAGAGCAGAAAAGAAAGACTGTTAACTGAATTTAAAGATGCAATGTCAGGTGTCGCAGCGGCATTACAGGCAGGTTATTCCATGGAAAACGCATGGCGCGAAAGTGAGAAAGAGATAAGGGAATTGTATGGAGAAAATGCTTTATTTGTAAATGAATTACAAAAAATCAATCTGGCAGTAGGGATGAATCAGCCGTTAGAAAAATTATTATACGAGTTTGCATTACGCAGCGATTGCGAAGATATTTTGAATTTTGCGGAGATTTTTCTGTATGCAAAACGCAGTGGGGGAGATTTTCATAAAATTATATGTACGACGATAGAGCATATCAGCGACAAAATAGAAGTAGAAAAGGAAATACAAACTGTCATTTCATCAAAAAAACTGGAACAGAAAATTATGAATATTGTACCGATAGCAATGCTTTTTTATTTAAATTTTACTTCAGAAGAATTTTTGGCACCGTTATATAAAAATGGCTTCGGGATATGTATTATGTCAGGTTGTTTTTTGGTGTACCTCTTGACAGTTCGGCTGGCAGAAAAAATTATTGATATCAGAGTCTGAAAAAAGAATGAAGGTGAAGATGGGTAAGAGTACATGGAAAAAAATGATAAAAGTAATTTTTCTTTTCAGTGTAATAAGTGTATTGGCTGCGATAAGTGAAAAGAAAAATAATGTATTGCATGACGGTCATATATTGACGCGTAATGAATATGGAGAAGGCGATTATGAAGTAGATTTAATTTGGAATATTCCGGGTATTTTTAAAAATCAGAAGGTAACAGTGAATGTCACAGAACAAGGATTAAGTAAAGAAGACTCAGAAAGAATACTTGAGGAGGCGAAAAAAGAAATTGCAGATACTTTCCCGGCAGAAAATGCTTCCGTAAATGAGATACGGAAAGATGTATATTTAAGTTCAGAATATAAACAGGGGATGGTTACGGCAGAGTGGAGTTTTGATTGTTATGAATATATTAATCTTGAGGGAAAAGTATTTAATGAGGACATAACAGCAGAGGGAGAACTTGTAAAAGCCAATGTGCAGATGCAGTGTGGAAGCCAGGTGGAAGATTATGAGTTTTATTTTCAGATATATCCTCCTGAATATACGGAAATACAGAAGATTGAAAGGAAATTAAATCAACAATTAATAAATGAAATTAGTGCAGAGGAACAAAAAGTGATTAATTTGCCAGATTTCATAGATGGAAAAGAAGTAAGATGGTCTGTTTCGAAAGATAAATATTCAGAAAAATTAATGATAATAGGGATTATTGTTGCAATATTCATTCCATTAATCGACAAATCAAAGGAGAAGGAAAACAAAAAAAAGAGAGAACAAAGGC
>CAKRCJ010000083.1 GCA_934307185.1 uncultured Roseburia sp. | reverse complement strand
AAGAAGCCGTTAACACAACCGCAGAAGGGCTCGACTCCCTTGCAGTTACCGCGTCAAGAAGCGTGAAAAATATTCCGATGCGCCAGGTCATTACCTCTTTTGCCGGACTCCGTGCCCATGAAGATGGGGACGATTTTGTTATCGGTGAAGCAGAAGACGCAAAAGGCTTTATCAACGTGGCAGGAATTGAGTCCCCTGGACTTTCCTCCGCTCCGGCAATCGCAGAAATGGTTGCTGATATTGTAAAAGACATTCTTTCCTTAGAGAAAAATCCTCATTTTACAGGAACAAGAAAAGGTATTCTCCGACCAGACACCCTCTCTTTGGAGGAACGCAGCAGACTTATCAAAGAGCACCCGGAATATGGAAACATTATCTGCCGTTGTGAAATGATTACCGAAGGCGAAATTATGGACGCCATTCACCGCCCGTTAGGTGCCCGCTCCTTAGACGGTGTCAAACGCCGTACCAGAGCCGGCATGGGACGCTGTCAGGCAGGCTTCTGCTCTCCGCGTACAATGGAAATCTTAGAACGTGAAGTTCCAATTGGCATGTTTGATATTACCAAAAACGGTGTTGGTTCCAACATCGTAGTCGGATATAATAAGGAGGTTTAACCATGAAAGCATATGATTTAGTCATCGTCGGCGGTGGTCCTGCCGGTCTTGCAGCCGCTGCAAGTGCAAAAGACCATGGTATCGACAGTATTTTGATTATTGAACGTGATAAAGAACTCGGCGGTATTTTAAACCAGTGTATCCATAACGGATTTGGTCTTCACACTTTTAAAGAAGAGCTTACCGGCCCGGAATATGCCTCCCGTTTTATCGATATGGTATTAGAAAGAGGCATTGAATACAAATTAAATACAATGGTTATGGATATTTCCCCGGACAAAAAAGTAACCGCAATGAACCGTGAGGACGGAATGTTTGAAGTACAGGCAAAAGCCGTCATTCTTGCCATGGGCTGCCGCGAACGCTCCAGAGGCGCTTTAAATATTCCAGGCTACCGTCCTGCCGGTATTTATTCTGCCGGAACTGCCCAGAGACTTGTCAACATGGAAGGCTATATGCCGGGAAAAGAAGTTGTCATTTTAGGCTCCGGTGATATTGGTCTTATCATGGCACGCCGTATGACCTTAGAAGGTGCAAAAGTAAAAGTGGTTGCCGAATTAATGCCCTACTCCGGCGGTTTAAAACGTAACATCGTACAGTGTCTGAATGATTTTGACATTCCGTTAAAATTAAGCCACACAGTCGTTGATATTGAAGGAAAAAATCGTGTAGAAGCTGTCACAATTGCCGAAGTCGGTCCTGACCGCAAACCAATTCCAGGAACCGAGGAACGCTATACCTGCGATACACTGCTTCTTTCCTGTGGACTTATTCCGGAAAACGAGTTAAGTAAAAGTGCCGGTGTTACTTTAAATCCAGTCACCTCCGGTCCTGTCGTAAATGACAGTCTGGAGACAAATATTGAAGGAATTTTTGCCTGCGGAAATGTTCTTCATGTACATGACCTTGTAGATTATGTTTCCCAGGAAGCATCTGCTGCCGGAAAAAATGCTGCAAACTACATTAAAAACGGCGAAGAAAAAGAAGCAAAAATTGTTGAAATTCTTTCGGTCGACGGTGTTCGTTATACTGTCCCGAAATATATCCGTCCTACCGAAATGGACGATACCTTAACGGTCCGTTTCCGTGTCGGCGGCGTTTACAAAAACTGTGCGATTGCCACTTATTTTGATGACAAACTGATTTCCAAACGCAAACGTCCGGTCATGGCTCCGGGTGAAATGGAACAGATTATTTTAGAAAAGAAAAAGCTTGGCGAATATCCGGATTTAAGTAAAATCACAATCAAAATTGAGGAAGCATAAAAGGGAGGCATTATTATGAGTGAAACTGTTCGTGAACTGACCTGTATCGGCTGCCCTTTGGGCTGTTCCATTACCGTTACAATGAATGAAAAAGAAGTCGTTTCCGTAACCGGAAACACCTGTCCAAGAGGCGATGCTTACGCGAGAAAAGAGGTCACCAATCCAACACGTATCGTCACTTCCACGGTTCGTGTAAAAAATGGCGTATCTCCAATGGTAAATGTAAAAACCGCATCTGACATTCCGAAAAATAAGATTTTTGAATGTGCAAATGCCTTAAAAGAAGTCGTTGTGACTGCACCGGTAAAAATTGGAGACGTCGTGCTTTCGAATGTTGCCGGCACTGGTGTCAATGTTATTGCAGCCAAAAACATCGCTGTAAAATAACTTTAAAAAAACAGGGGATAGCATCTTTATAAAAATAAGGGATAACATCTATATTAAGATGGATAACAGAGGGGATTTATTATATAATGGCAGGGAGAGCATTTGGGGGAATGTTTTCCCTGCTTTTATGTTTTCATTTATCTGAAAACATTGGTTTACATAATTTTATTTATAATGGAGCGTTTTTACATGAAAAAAGAATTCAGAGAAGCAATTGAAGACTCACCTATCATCGCTGCAATCAAGGATGATGATGGTTTAAAAAAATGTTTAAAGAGTGAAAGCCATGTGATTTTTATTTTATATGGCGACATCTGCAATATCCCGGATATTGTAAACACCGTGAAATCCTCCGGCAAAATCGCAATGGTTCACATTGACCTGATTGCCGGGCTCAGTTCCAAAGAAATCGCAGTTGATTTTATCAAAAAATACACATTGGCAGACGGTATCATCACAACCAAACCGGCACTTATCAAACGTGCGAAGGAATTAGATTTATATACCATTCTCCGCCTGTTTGTCATCGACTCCATGGCTTATTCCAACATTGAGCACCAGCTTTACACTGCCAAACCGGACTTAATCGAGGTACTGCCGGCTTTGATGCCAAAGGTATTGGAAAAAATCTGCCAATTTTCTACCGTCCCAGTCATCGCCGGCGGGTTAGTCTCTGATAAGGAAGATGTGATGGCACTGCTTCATGCGGGAGTTGTCAGTATTTCTTCGACGAATGAGAAGATTTGGTTTTTGTAAATATTTCTCCAATGAAAAAGCCCCGGCAGCATCACTGTTCCGGGACTTTTTCGAGGAGTTTAGTTATGAAAATGTTAATCTATATAAAGGAAAATTGGCATTTTTAGCAAGCACGATATTTCGATGCCTGCATCAACAAGTGCTTGTCTGTTGTTCTCTTGTTGATAATAATAATATACAAAATAAATGTGTACGAATTATGTCGGTTTTCGAAAACATTTCTAAAATAAAATGTAATTTTTTTATAATTCGTTAATATTTTTTTGTTTCTGTTTTATATTTGGCCGTTGAAACCATACTTTACTCTATATTTAATGCGCGAGCTGCCTGCGGCATATTTCATCTTCGCGCAGGTGTGCCTCGCTGCCAAGCGTTTTCAGTGGCTTTCTAACAGATATTTACTTAACTGTATCATTTTTTCATCTCCGGTGCTGTTATAAAACTGCACTGTTCCAGGCGTATCCGCGTTTGTCAGAAGACCATAAACTTTTAGCTGGTGAAGCGTCTCTCTTGCCGTTCCCGCTCCCCCGTCAAACACTGCCACACCAGCGCCTAACACGCCATGAATGGTCTTTCTGACAAGTGGGTAGTGTGTACACCCAAGCACTACCGCATCTATTTGTTTGGTACGGTAAGGTTCAAACAGATTGTTTAAGTATTGCTCCAAAGCTGTCCCGCAAAGCTCGCCACGCTCTACAAATTCCACCAGTCCCGGACATGGCAGCGGAATAATCTCTGCCTTATTCTGAAACTTCTGCATCAGATTATGAAACTTTTCCTCTCTTAACGTCATAGGAGTTGCCATGACAAGCACCCTCGGGTTTTCCCGCACAGACACCGCCGGCTTTAATGCCGGTTCAATTCCGATGACCGGCATTTCTTTCTGATACTTTTCCCTTAAAATATGAATGGCTGCACTTGTTGCGGTGTTACACGCAACAACAAGTGCTTTTACTTTCTGTCCCATAAGAAAATCTGCATCTGCTAATGTGAGCTGACGCACTTCCTCTAACGTTTTTGTTCCATACGGAGCATTTTTCGAATCTCCGTAAAAAATAAAATTTTCCTTTGGCATCAATGCCACCAATTCCCGGAGTACACTAATTCCGCCAACTCCGGAATCGAATACTCCGATTGGTCTCTGCATTTCGTCCATGTTACTATTTCCTGCTTTCTTTTCTTCTATTCTGTCCAGACAGCCTTGCTTCCCTTTTCCGTGCGGTTTACCACAAGCTTACAGTCAATCTGTTCCTTTAACTCCGTCACATGTGAAATAATTCCAATCATACGGCTGTCACCCGCAAGCTTGCTTAAAACACCGATTGCCTGCTGCCTTGCCTGCGCATCCAAAGAGCCGAAGCCCTCATCAATAAACATAATATCCGGGTGGATTGCTCCTGCGGTCCGCTCCACAATATCTGACAGACCAAGTGCCATCGCAAGTGCCGCTAAAAAAGATTCCCCGCCGGATAAGGTTTTTACATCACGCTCACTGTCTGTCACAAGACTGTAAACGGATAAGTCAAGTCCCTCATTTGATTTTCTTCCGGTATTTGCCTCTTCCTTTAATTTAAGCATAAACTGATGATTACTCATCGTCAAGAGCCGTTTGTTGGCTTCATGTATAATTTGTTTAAAATACTGTCTCTGGATATAGGTTTCAAAATCAATTTTTGCCGAACCGGAAAGCCTTCCGTTTGCCGTCTTAAAAAGACTTTTTATCACCTGGTCCTCCTCGGCAAGTTTTTTTCCTTTTTCTAAATAAGAAGTACAGTTTTCCAAAACAGATCGGTTGTTTACATAAGCGGTATGATACTGTATGTACTGCTTTTCTGCCTGTTCTGCTGCCTGTCTTTCTTCTCTCTGGCTCTCCTGTAATTCCTTCGTGTCTGTAAAGGATTTTCCTTTGAGCTGTTTTTGTAATACTTTCTGCTGGCTTTCCGTCTCAAGCAGCCGATCCTCGTATTCCTTCTGCTCCCGCTCTAATTTTTTTCTGCTCCGCTCCGGCAGAACGCAGATCCTGTACTCTTCCTCCGAAGAAAATCCGCATTTTTCAAGTATTTTTTCATACTCCTTCTGACACTTTAAAAGTTCTTTTTTTATCTGTTTCTGCTTTTCGGACTCCTGGATTACCTGTCCTTTTCTTGTGTTTACAAGCTCTTTTTGTTCCGAAACCTGCTGTTGCTTTTGTTTTACAGCATTCTCTGCGTCTGATAACTGTTTTTCCATTTTTCCGTATTGCTTCTTTGCCTCTGTTAATGACGGATATACCAGCTTTTCACGGATTTTTGCCGTCTCGTTCTTTGCATTTGCAAAATCTGCTTCTGCCTGTATCAGCTGCTGCCTGCTTACCGTCTCCACTTCTGATACAACTTTTCTTTCCTGAAGCGGATTTTGGTTTACATAATCATCAACCTTTTGTTCTGCAATGAGCAAAAATTCGGCTTCCTCTTTTTCCTGTGCAAACGCTGTTTCCTGAAGCTTCTGCTTTTTCTGTTCAAAAGCTTTGTATGCAGTATCCCGTTTTTCTTCCGCAAATGCCCTCTTTTCCTTTGCCGCCTCTACCTCCTGCTCTGTGACTGCAAATTCTTTTAATTCTGCCGGATTCGGGTGGGATAAGGAGCCACACACCGGACAGGCATGCCCTTCTTTTAAATCCTTTGCCAGAATTCCCGCCTGCTCGCCAAGAAAAATCTGATACATTTTCTCATATTGTGCGGCAGCATCTTCTGCCTCTTTTGTACACTGCTGCCAGGCCTGTTTTGCCGCCTCTTTTTCTTCTTCCCACTGCAATTTTTCTTTTCTTGTTTTAAAAATGTCTGCTGCTTTTTTGCAGAGCATCTGCTCATAATTTTTTTTCAGCTGGAAAAGCTTCGCTTTTTTCTCCTCTTCCGCAGCAATTGCCTGCTGCAATTGCTCATATGCAGGAAATGACTGTTCTAACTCCAGCATGGACTTGCTTATTATTTCCCTGCTCTTTTCGCTCTGATCCTTCGCCTTATCAGACTCCTGCTCTAAGCTTTCGAGTATTTTTAAATCTTTTTCAATGCAGGCTTCCAGACTGTTTTTCGTTTTTTCCGACTGCTGCAATTGTTCTTCCTGCCTTTGCTTCTGCTGCTCTGCCACAAACACCTTATCAGCCTTCGCTGCCTTTTCTATCGTGCTTTTCCGTTCATTGGCGATTTCTGTCCCTGCGATAAGCTGCTCTCTTGCTGCCTGTATTTTTTCCAGTGACAAAAACAGCCGGTTTACTTCCTCCAACTTCTGAATTTGTCCGCTTAATTCTTCCATTTTCATGCGGTGAAGCTTTTGCTCCTTCTGTGCAGCATCCGATAACTCTTTTAACTTTGCAACGGAAGCTTCCAGTTCTAAGTCCTCATCACAAAAAGTGATGACACGTCCCATCTCCTGTGCAAGGGCACGTTCATTTTCCGCAATTTTTTCATCTGTTTCTACGGATTTTCTTCTTAAGTTTTCCTGTATTTTCCAGTAAATACCGGTCTTAAACAGCCTGGAAAAAATTAATTTTCTCTCGTCTGACTTTGTATAAAGCAGTTTTAAAAAATCACCCTGCGCAATCATGACAATCTGCGAAAACTGGTCTGCAGAAAGCCCCAAAATCTCAACAATTTTGGCATCTGTCGCATTTTTCTTTTCCGGGAACACCGTGCCGTCCGGCATCGTAAGCTCTACGCTGTGTGCAACCTTCTGCTCCCTTACTTTTCCGTTTTTTAAAGTTTTTGTGATTTTATAGTCCGGGTTTCTTCGGATATGATAGGTTTTATCCTGATAAGAAAATTCCAGTTCTACATATGTCTCTGTTTCCGGTGTGGCATACTGGCTGCGCATCATATTCCCATTGCGCTCTCCACCGCTTGTCTGATTGTACAGTGCATAGGTAATTGCATCAAAAATCGTCGTTTTTCCGGCACCGGTATCTCCGGTAATTAAAAAAATGCCCTGCTGTTTTTTTGTAAAATCAATCTCTGTTTTTCCGGCATAAGAGCCAAATGCCGACATGATAAGTCTTAGCGGTTTCATTCTGCCACCTCCTTTTCCCCGTTAATCACCAGACGGATAAGGGCGTCCTCCTGCTCCGTCATTTCCCTTTTATTCATTTCCTGAAAAAAACTTACAAACGCTTCATATGGGTCTAAGCTTGCCGGGTCCTCTGCGGTAAATTCAAGCAGGCTTCTCGTTCTCTCATTGTCTATTTTTATCTCCAAAATATGGTCGTAAACCTGCTCTAACTGCTCTTTCGGCTGATATGCCTCCACTTCGTCCGTCAATGTGATACTGACATAATCATGGCAGTTTTCCTCCGTTGCCTGTGCCAGTATTTCTGCCAAACCTCCTGTCATTTTGCGCACTTTCCGAAGTGGATTAAGAGGCAGCTCTGTAATGACCGGCTCTGTTCCTTTTTCCTTTAATTCCACCATTGTAACAGTTTTCTCATCACCGGCTTCACTCACTGAATATTGCAGCGATGTTCCACAGTAACGGTTTTTTGTACTGCCAATTTTCTGTTTTCTGTGGATATGCCCAAGCGCCGCATAATCAAAAGGTTCCAGTATGCCAGTGTCCACATTTTCAATTCCGCCAACCAGCCGTACCTCAGACTCGCAGGTTTCCGGCTCTTTTCCGGCTGCCGTATAAAACTGGTGGCTTACAATAATATTTCTTTTCTCCGTGTTAATTTCTTCCCGCACAAGCACTGTTTTTACCGCTTCATCGTAAGTGGATACCTCCTCATCTGTCAGAGTTCGCACATAAGACGGTTTTACAAACGGCAGAAGATAAATATTTACTTCTCCATAGGCATCTTCCATTGTAATCATTTTTAATCTGTCCTCAGGAAATACCGGCGGCATGCCCGCAATTACAACACGGTGCTTTGCAAGAATATTTTTTGCAAAATCAATCCGCTTGGCACTGTCATGATTTCCGGCAATCACGCATACTGTAATGGCAGGCTCTATGTTATTTAAGTCCGTGAGAAACTTATCAAACACGGATACCGCCTCCGCAGACGGCACCGGAGTGTCATATATATCTCCCGCAATGAGAATAGCCTGTGGCTGTTTTTCCTTTGCTAACTGTACAATTTTCTCTAAAATATCCCTCTGCTCTGCAATCATATTATAATGATGTAACTGCTTTCCGATATGTAAATCCGACAAATGAAAAAATTTCATAGATACTCCTTTTCTGTGGTTTTAACTGTGGTAAATTAGGTAATTATGAAACTCATAGAAAGACATATTAGATTGTACAAAATGAATAAAAGCATAAGAAGACACTGGGGAGCCGCCGGTCCTTAGCGACCGTATTTTGGTCGCTTA
>CAKRCJ010000082.1 GCA_934307185.1 uncultured Roseburia sp. | reverse complement strand
GAACGTGTCATGGACTCCAACGATATTGAGAAGGAACGTGGTATCACAATCCTCTCCAAAAATACAGCAATCACTTATAAAGGAACAAAAATCAACATCATCGACACCCCGGGTCACGCAGACTTCGGCGGCGAGGTAGAACGTGTCCTTAAAATGGTAAACGGTGTTATCCTTGTCGTTGATGCTTTTGAAGGTGTTATGCCTCAGACAAAGTTCGTTTTAATGAAAGCTTTAGACTTAAAACTCCCGGTTATTGTCTGTGTCAATAAAGTAGACCGTCCGGAAGCCCGCCCAAATGAAGTAGTTGACGAAGTATTAGAGTTATTCATGGATTTAGATGCTTCTGATGAACAGTTAGACTGCCCATTCCTTTTTGCATCTGCAAGAGACGGATACGCAGTACGCGAGCTTCATGAGCTTGTAAACGGCAAAAAAGATATGGTTCCATTATTTGAAACTATTTTAGATTATATCCCAGCTCCGGAAGGTGACCCGGATGCAAGTACACAGGTACTTATCAGCACCATCGACTATAACGAATATGTCGGCCGTATCGGAATTGGTAAAATTGATAATGGTTCTTTAAGAGTCAATCAGGAAGCCATTGTTGTAAACCATCATGACCCGGACAAGAAGAAAAAAGTCCGTATCAGCAAATTATATGAATTTGACGGTCTGAACAAAGTGGACGTTGAGGAAGCAAAGATTGGTTCCATCGTAGCAATTTCCGGTATTGCAGATATCCATATCGGAGATACCATCTGTTCCGTGGAAAATCCGGTTGCAATCCCATTCCAGAAGATTTCCGAGCCGACCCTTTCCATGAACTTTATCGTAAATGACAGCCCGTTAGCCGGTCAGGAAGGAAAATATATTACTTCCCGCCATTTAAGAGACCGTTTATTCCGCGAATTAAATACAGATGTTTCTCTCCGTGTGGAAGAAACAGACTCCCCGGACAGCTACAAGGTATCCGGACGTGGTGAGTTACATTTATCTGTATTAATTGAAAATATGCGCCGTGAAGGTTATGAATTTGCAGTAAGTAAGGCAGAAGTTTTATATCATACCGATGAAAACGGAAAGAAATTAGAGCCTATGGAGCTTGCTTATGTCGATGTCCCGGATGAATTTACCGGTGCTGTTATCGACAAATTAAGCCAGCGTAAAGGTGAAATGTTAAACATGAAGCCTCTGACCGGTGGATATACAAGACTAGAGTTCAATATCCCATCCCGTGGTTTAATCGGATACCGTGGAGAATTCATGACAGATACCAGAGGTAACGGTATCATCAACACTATCTTTAACGGTTACGATACTTACCGTGGAGATATTGCTTACCGTCAGCTTGGTTCCCTTATCGCTTTTGAGTCCGGTGAGTCTGTAACTTACGGTTTATTCTCTGCACAGGACCGCGGTACTTTATTTATCGGACCGGGTGAAAAAGTATATGCAGGTATGGTTATCGGTTCCTGCTCCAGAAATGAAGATATCGAATTAAACGTATGTAAGAAAAAACATCTTACAAACACACGTTCTTCTTCTGCCGATGAAGCTTTAACCTTAGTTCCACCTAAGATTTTAAGCTTAGAGCAGGCGCTTGACTTCATCGATGTAGACGAATTGTTGGAGGTTACTCCGGAGTCACTTCGTATCCGTAAGAGAATTTTGGATCCTACTATGAGAAAACGGGCGAACTTTAAGAAATAATGATCTATAGAAATTATGATTTTAAAAGGTCTGATGTTTGAATTTGAATGTCAGATTGTATAGAAAAGAAGGTCAGCTGCACATATGTGTGCAGCTGACCTTCTTTTCTTGACATTTAGTTTTCCTCCTCTTTTTCACACAAATCCACGGATTGCTGTAAAAGTTCATGAAACTCTAAAATCCCAGTTTCCTGGTCACAAATTTCAACCTCTTTCTCTCCATTAGAATCATATACTTTCGGTGTCAACACGACACTTCTTTTTATACATTCAAATTCGACTTTTCCAAAAGTTTCTCATAAATTTTATCAACATTATAATCTGGTGAGTACAAGGAAATCACCTCGTAAAGCTGCCCTACCAAAGTTTCCGGTTCTTCTATCATATCCGCCGTTTCCTTCACGGTACAGCCTTTTTTATACTTCTTAATTACCAACTCAATAATTTTTAAAGCTGCGCCTTCCGTTTTACCTTCCGTTTTACCTTCTATTTTTCCTTTTAATTCAGACTCCCTTAAATCATCTGCAAATAACTCTTTTAACGCATCACACATTTTTCTTTCCTCCTCTAATTCTTTCCAGTTTGCCCTCATAATGGTATCTGCGAGCGCCTGAAATAATTCTGAAGTTTTATTTTTCTCATATTGTTCGATAAACTCACGGATTTCACCGCCAGCTTTTAAATTGTTTCGCAAATTATTCAGCCAATAATTGTTTTCCTTTGATAATTTTGGAACAATGACTAACTGTATCGGGACAGCATCTCCATTCAGGTAATAAATGCCTTTTTCGCTCTGTTTTACAGTTATGCCCCGTTCCTCTTTTAACTTTTTAAGCATCGCAAACGGATAATGATAACATACAAAAGTAATCGTTATCTCCTTTGCAGGAATAAAATCCACTTTTTCTGTCTCCGATTTATAGATACATGCAATCTGCAGCGCAGCACCAAATGCTGGATGCCATTGTATTTTGTTGTCCTTTGTATTCAATTAGTTTCCCCCTTTATGATAATTCAATTTTTCTTTTGTTTCAATAAAAAAGTTTTTTATAGCTTTGTCAGTTGAACGACATGTTTAAAATGGATTTGTTTGCCGAAATGGCGTTGAAATCTGAGATTTGTTTTTCAAAAACGAAAATTATTCTCACTACGAAATATATAGTCTGATTATAGAAATTTTATTTTTCAATGTCAACCATAAAAATAAAACTGCCACACGATTTTACCCGCGGGCAGTTTTATTTTTATGATAAATGAATTATCAAAATGGCCATATTTTATTATTTTACTGCATCAAATGCTTCCTGCAAATCGAAAAGAATATCGTCAATATTTTCTGTACCAATGGAAAGACGGATAGTATTTGGTTTGATACCCTGTTCTTCCTGCTCCTGCTCATTTAACTCTGCATGTGTTGTAGATGCCGGATGAATAACAAGAGATTTTACATCGGCAACGTTGGCAAGTAAGGAGAATAACTGTAAATGGTCGATAAACTCCTGTGCTTTTTTAGCGTCCCCTTTAATTTCAAACGTAAAGATGGAACCACCGCCGTTCGGGAAGTATTTTTTGTATAATCTCTGCTGCTCCGGGTCTTTGGATACCGATGGATGATTTACTTTTTCAACCAATGGCTGTTTCTCTAAGAATTCTACTACTTTCAAAGCATTTTCCACATGACGCTCTACTCTTAAAGATAAAGTCTCTAAGCCCTGTAAGAAGATAAATGCATGGATTGGAGAAAGTGTTGCTCCGGTATCTCTTAATAAAATCGCACGAATTCTTGTGACAAATGCTGCAGGTCCTGCTGCTGCCGCGAAGCTTACACCGTGATAGCTTGGGTTTGGTTCGGTAAGCTGTGGGAATTTGCCGGATGCTGCCCAGTCAAATTTACCACCATCAATAATTACTCCACCAATAGTTGTTCCATGTCCACCGATAAACTTTGTAGCAGAATGAACCACAATATCTGCTCCGTATTCGATTGGACGGATTAAATATGGTGTGCCGAAAGTATTGTCAATAACAAGTGGAATTTTATGTTTATGTGCAATGTCTGCTAATGCTTCAATATCAACTACTTCAGAGTTTGGATTGCCGAGTGTCTCAATATAAACTGCCTTTGTGTTCTCTTTAATGGCGCCTTCTACTTCCTCTAAGTTAAATGGGTCCACAAATGTTGTTGTAACACCGAAATCAACTAATGTATGTGCAAGTAAATTATAAGTACCACCGTAAATATTTTTTGCAGAAACGATATGGTCGCCTGCCTGTGCCAGGTTTTCAATCGTATAGGTAACAGCTGCTGCACCGGAACCAACAGCAAGTGCTGCAACACCACCCTCTAATGCTGCGATACGCTGTTCAAAAATATCTTCTGTCGGATTTGTAAGACGTCCGTAAATATTTCCGGCATCTTTTAAACTAAAACGGTCTGCTGCATGCTGTGAATTTCTAAATACGTAAGAAGATGTCTGATAAATCGGAACTGCTCTTGCATCGGTCACCGGATCCGGCTCTTCCTGTCCAACGTGTAACTGTAATGTTTCAAATTTTAATTTTCTCTCTTTTAATGTGCTCATGTATTTTCCCATCCTTTTTCTATGTTTTCGTTCTTTTGTTTTCCTGTTGGAATTATCATATCAAAATGGTCGGAAAAGTGTTAATTCAAAAAACCATGAGCCAATTATAGGTTTAACCTATATCACATTTTTCGTTCTTCTCCCTGCACTCTTTGCACATTCCATAGAGAATGGAATTTTTACATTGCAGTAAAAATCCATGGTCTTTTAAAATATGCTCCGATATTTCATCCATAAAGGCACATTCTAAATGAATAATGCTGCCGCAGGAAACACATTTCAAATGAAGATGCTCCTCGCAGTGATGCCCCATTTCTACATACTGGTAAACCGCCTGGCTGCCCTTTTCTGCGACATACTTCATGACTGTTCCGTCTTTGGCAAGTTTATCTAAATAACGGTAAATCGTTGTGATATTTACTTCGCTGTCATTCTTTTTCAAATACCGGTCAATGTCCGTCACGGTCACCGTGCGGTCACTGTTTGCCTTCAAGTATTCCAGAATTTTTTTTCTGCTGGTCGTTGCATAGCCGTTTCCTGCCATTTTTCCCTCCGTATTTTTCACTCTCCATTTTTTTTAAATTCTTTTGTGTTATCTGCCGGAAAAAATATATATCAGACCTTTTTGATTTAAAAAACAATCCCAAACAGTTCGATAAGTACGCCCCAGACAACACCAAAGCCATAAAGTGCCGCCATAATTCCGGCATTCTGTTTCCAGTTGCGGTTCAGACGGAATAAAACCAAAAGCCCAACCCCTGCATTCACCAAAAGACCGGACATCATTGCCCCTGCACCTATAATTCCGCTTAAATATAATTCCGTAATAACTACAGACGACGCGCAGTTTGGAATTAATCCCACAAGCGCCGCTATCATTTCGCCAACTACTGGAATATTCTGGAATACAACCGCAAGGCTGTCCTCTCCGATTAATTCAATCACGAATGTCAGGGCAAATGTAATAATTAAGATGTAAACAAAAATTTTAATGGTATGCTTTAACGCCGATTTTAAAACACCATCTTCGCAGCTGCAATGTTCTTCCTCGCACACTACATGAATATCCATATCTTTTTCTTTTTTCTTAAAAACCTTCACATAAACAAGTTCCGCAAGAAATCCGGAAATAACCGCAATGCCAACTTTTGCAGCAAGAATTTTAAAAATGGTCGCCGGTGCTACCGATGCCGAAATAAAAATCGGAAGCATTTCGTCCGACGTGGACAAAAATACGGCAAGCAGTGTTCCAACTGTAATCACACGTCCTGCATAAAGGCTTGACGCTGCAGCAGAAAAACCGCATTGTGGCATAACACCAAGCAGTCCGCCCCAGAGTGGTCCTACTTTTCCTGCATTTCTAATCTTATTCTGCACTTTTCCACCGGTGGTGTGTTCTAATAACTCCATGAGTAAATAAGTCACGAACAAAAATGGCAGTAATTTTACACTGTCTTCTAATGTGTGTAATAAAGTATGTTCTAAAATGTGTATCATAAAAAACGCCTCCGCATCTGTGTGTATATTCTCTTTTTAAATTTGCAAACTGGTTGTTTTTGCAATTCGTATGCATTTGCAAATTGTTTGCATTTTTAAACTGCATTGCTTATTATACACACTTTCTTCTCTCTGTCAAGTAAAAAATCAAAAAGCGTCCGGCTTTATTTCACAACATTTTTTTCCTATCAGGCAGAAACTCAGAAGACGTCCGGCTGTGTTTAATCCTATCTCAATTTCATCCCCTGTTTTTCCCTTCCAAGCTCCAGTAAAAGTGCCAAAACGGTCCATGCTTTATTGGTCGGCGTTAAAACCGCCTTGTAATCAATGCCGATATTTTTCTGGCGCAGGGTAAAAAGAATTTTATCCATATGTTTTTCACTGACATTGCAGAAAATCATAAGACTCTCTTTTGGCGCGTCTCCGGTAAAAGGTGCTGTCAGCACGTTTTTTTTCCCCTCTGCAAGATTTCCGACACTCTGTTTTAAATCTGCTGCGGCAATCTCCTCTAAACGGATTTTCATCGGTGCAGACAGCCGTTTTAGCTCCTCTTTCTCTTTTACCTGATAAATTAATATTTTTTCCATACATAATTCCTCTCTGCAAATACAAAAGCCAAACATAAACTATGTCTGGCTTTTTCTTTCATTCTATCATTATTTATAATACTTCATCAATAATTTTCTTTAATGTATCTGCGGAGTTTTTCAGTTTTTCTGTTTCCTCTGCATCCAGTGAAATCGGAATCTGGTTCTCCACACCGTCTGCGCCTACAATTGCCGGCATACTTAAGGAAATATCTGAAATTCCAAACTCCCCATGCATCAGATTTGATACTGGAAGAATTGATTTTTCATCGCGGATAATTGCCTCACAAATTCTTCGTACTGCCATTGCAACACCGAAATAAGTTGCTTTTTTCTTTGCGATAATATCGTAGGCACTGTTTTTTACATTCTCTGCAATCCGCTCGGTTGCTTCGTCATGGTTAAAATGTCCTCTCATTTCGCAGAACGTGTTAATCGGCACACCGGAAACGGTCGCACTGCTCCATGCTGCAAGCTCGCTGTCTCCATGCTCTCCAATAATAAATGCATGTACACTCCGGTTGTCCACATTTAAGTGCTCACCCAGATTATACTTTAATCTGGCGGTATCTAACACTGTTCCGGAACCAAGTACACGGTTTTCCGGGAAACCGGAAAGCTTTAACGCAGTGTAAGTTAAAATATCGACCGGATTGGATACAATTAAAAGAATTCCTCCACAGTTTCTTTTTGCAATTTCCGGAATGATAGATTTATAAATACCGACATTTTTCTGCACAAGGTCTAATCTTGTCTCATCCGGCTTCTGGTTTGCCCCTGCTGTCACAATAATAATTGCCGCATCTACGATATCATCATAATCTCCTGCATAAATTTTCATCGGTCCCACAAAAGGAAGTCCATGGCTGATATCTAACGTCTCTCCCTCTGCGCGGTTTTTATCCGCATCAATCAATACCATCTCGGAAAAAAGTCCGCTCTCCATCAGCGCAAATGCTGTCGCTGAACCTACAAAACCACAGCCAATCACTGCTACTTTTCTCTGATTTACATTTGTTTCACTCATAATTTTTTCCTGCCTTTCCGGCGTATTTTATACACTGTTTCTTTTCTTCCGGCAAAGTATTCCTTCACCGTTTTTTCAGTTATCCTACGCCTCTAAAATTTTTCCGTCGGTAGAAATGGTTACCACCTGCCATGGAATAAATTTACCGCTGTTTTGTAATGCTTTTTTTGCAGCCATCTCAATTCCTCCACAGCATGGTACTTCCATACGTGTAATTGTAACAGATTTAATATTATTATTCTTGATAATTTCTGTCAGTTTCTCGGAATAATCCACATCATCTAACTTCGGACAGCCGATTAATGTCACATGATTTCTGATAAATCTGCGGTGGAAATCACCATAAGCATATGCACTGCAGTCAGCTGCAATCAAAAGATTTGCCCCGTCAAAATAAGGTGACTTTACCGGTGCAAGCTTAATCTGTACCGGCCACTGTGTAAGTTCAGACTGGATTTCTCCCATAACCGTTGCAGCCTCACATGCTTCTTCTCTGTTAATTGCTCTTGCTTTGCTTCCCGGGCATCCGCACGGTTCTGCCATGCTCTCTGCTTTTTTCTTCTTGCTCTCTAAAACTGCCGCTTCATCATATGCAGCCGCCTCACGCTCCACAAAATGGATTGCATCTACCGGACAGGCTGGCAGGCAGTCCCCTAATCCGTCACAGTAATCATCGCGCATTAACTTTGCTTTTCCATCTACCATCGCAATTGCGCCCTCATGACAAGCCTTGGCACAAAGGCCACAGCCTACACATTTTTCTTCTTCAATTTCAATAATTCTGCGTACCATAATTTTCCTCCTAAAATCTATTTGTATCTTGTATTCTTGACTTCATGTTTGTATCATAATATAATATATAAAATTTTTCCGTTGTTTTTACAACGTAATTTGATAATTAGGTAATTGCGAAACTCATAGAAAGTGTAAATTGAATTGTGAAAAATTAACAATAGCATAAGAATACACTGGGGAGCCGC
>CAKRCJ010000081.1 GCA_934307185.1 uncultured Roseburia sp. | reverse complement strand
ATGGTGGCGCGGCACAGGACTGTACAATTGGTTTGAGAATGATGTAAAACCGAAGTTTAACAAGGAACATTGGACATTTAGTGGCATTAAAGACGGACTAAGTCAGGCTTTTGATAATGCTATTGCCGGAATAAAAGAAATATGGAATGGATTTGCTGATTGGTTTAATCAAAAATTGACTTTTGATGTGCCTAAGGTGAATGTTGCGGGTAAACAATTGGGTGGAAATAAAATCTCACTTGGTCATCTTCCAACATTTGCAGAAGGTGGTTTTCCAGAAACAGGACAATTATTCATGGCGAGGGAAAATGGCATAAATGAAATGGTAGGACAGATAGGAAATCGTAATACGGTTGCCAACAACGACCAGATTGTAGAAGCTGTTTCCATTGGTGTATCAAAAGGTGTTGCGGATGCAGTAGAACAGGCATTAGCACCATATTTATCTCAAATTGCACAGAATACAAGAGAAACAGCGGATAAAGATTATACTCCAAGTATTGATGGACGGACTTTGGTAGCTGCAATTGATGATAGACAAAGAAGAAATGGTTATCAGTTTGTTGCACCATAATTATTATGTAGGTTTATTTTCGAATAAACTTCCATTTTACCTACAAACGAGGTACAATCAAAGAACAAGGAGGAATAGTTTTATGGCTCTTATAAAATGTCCTGAATGCGGAAAAGAAATATCAAGTAAAGCGGAAATTTGTATAGCGTGCGGATTTCCTATTAAGCAATATTTGAATAACATAGAAGAAAAGAAAGAGGATAACTATATTTGTTGTGAGTTTTGTGGAGAACGAAATGAGCCAGACGCTGATTATTGTGAGGCATGTGGCATGAGAATAACTCCATATACAACAATAAAAAATAAGAAAGTGACTTATTTAGAAACGGATAATAGAAATGGAGAACCAGAAATAATAGGATTTGCTAAGGCTTTTATGAGAAATAGCCCGCCAAAGAAAATAGAAAATCAAAATTTTCATGGAATATATAGATATTCTTTATTAGGGGAAAAGCAAGAGGTATATTGTCCAAGATGTAAGAGCTCTGATTGCTCTTGGTATAGCGAATATAAAGTTGTCCCAGGAAAAAGCAAGACAAGATATACTGTAAATTTAAACCCATTACACCCATTTACGATTTTAAACAAAAAAGAAAAAGTTGTAAGAAAAGAACAGACATATACACAGAAGAAAATTATGTGTAACAGTTGTGGATATACATTTTATTAAGCAATAGAAAACTTAATTTAGAAATTCATTGCATACGAAAGAAAAGGTCATGAAGATATGAGATATATAAAAAGTTTTAAAGATTTTATTCCCACATGGATTATATGTGTATTTATGTTCTTTTGGATATTTTGGTGGACATTAGCTGTAGCTGTTATTTTATGTTTCCTTCAATGGTTGCAACGTAAAAAACTTTGTAAAGAGTATAACAATGTTGCAGAAGAAAATAAAAAATTACTTGAAGATTTGCAAAGTTCAAATACCATACAAGATGAATGTGGCAAATTAAAAGAAGAAAATATTGAGCATAAGAAGAAAATTGATGAATACAGAGAAGAAATTATAAAATTACGTGAAAGCAAAGCACATTCTAATGAAGTGTTAATGTCGGATAACGCTAAAATTTATAGTGAACTTCAAGATACAAGAATTGAACTTGGAGAATGTAGAGTTAAAATTCGAGAATTGGAAACAAAATTATTACAACTAGAGAATCAAAAACAAGAAATGGAAGACCCTAAATGGGAAAGATTGGAAAAAGCAGGAAAGTAAAAGACGGTGGAGCTGTTGCATTGACTGATTAATATTAGCAATGCGGCGGCTCTTTTCTTATACAGTTTTTAGGAGGTTAACATGGCATTATCATCATTTTTGAATGTAAACGGATATGATTTCCCATGTCCGGCAGTCGGATTTTCATGGACCATATCAACGACTGTGAATGCCGGCAGAAATACGAATAATGCGGTCATAGGGCAACGTGTCGGGCGTGATTTATATAAACTGGATAATTTAAAATGGGTAGGCTTGACACCGCAGCAGCGTAAGATGATGTTGGATGCTATTAAACCATTCTACGTGCCTGTTACCTTTGAAGATATGGCAAATCCCGGTCATCTGATTACAATTACAATGTATCCGGGTGACCGAAAGGGTGTACCATTATTTGTCGATAGCCTTACACATATGATTACGAGAGACAAAACAATATCTTTTAATTTGATTGATGCCGGTTGGGAGTGATGTAGATGCAGAAAGTAAGTAAAGCTTATAAGGACTCCATGAAATCAATTGGAAGAAACCGTGGTTATATTAAAGCAACGATAGGTGTTATTAATGCAGATGCGCAGAAAAATGCCAGGGTGGACGCACAGAGCAGAGTCACTTATTTTTCCAATACGAAAAAGCCATTTAATAATTTTACTGTAGACAATGTATATGCGACAGCAGAACAGGATTTTTCCCATGTGGATGGTAGCATGTATTTTCTTCCGGGAGAAAAAAGCGGATTTGAATATTATAACAACGGAATTGTGACAACGGATTTGCTTGGAGCAGTTTATATTTCATTCCATGGCGTCACAGGATTGGATATTAAGGGACTTACCATTGATTTTGGGGAATATTACCCGATTGATTTTTCAATTGAAAATGACAGTGGTACGCATTATTACAGTAATAATGATAAAACGTACTGGACGACAGAGGATGTGTTTAATGGCACATCTTATTTTATTATTCGCCCTACAAAATTGAAAAATGGAAATGGCAGGTTTCGGATATATCAGTTTTACTGCGGCATTGTAAATGTATTTGGCAATAAAGAAGTTATTAATTATTCCGGGAAAGAGTATGTATCATCCATCACAGACTCTATACCAAGTATGGATGTTACGCTCACAGTAGACAATCAGGACCAGTATTACAACCCGGATAATCCGGATAGCGCATTAGCATATTTGGAAACAGGACAGGAAGTAAGGGTGCAATTTGGCTATGATGTAGATGGTTTAGGCAATATTGAATGGACACCGGAGCAGTTAACGCATTTGAAATCATGGAGTGCATCTGATACGGAAGCAAAATTTACAGCTACAGACAGATTTGATTATATGGACGGGACCTATTACAGGGGACTGTACAGGCAAAACGGAATAAGTCTTTATGAACTTGCCATTGACGTATTAAATGATGCAGGAATTACAGATGAAAAAGAGTATTTTATCGACCCGTATTTGAAAAATATAAAAGTCAATAACCCGATGCCAGTGGTAAAGCACACGGAAGCATTGCAGATTATTGCCAATGCTGGCAGATGTACTTTGTGTGAGGATAGAGCAGGGCGTATTTATATGAAGTCATCGTTCGTACCGGATATGACGTCAAAAGCAAATAATGAAACGGAATACAGCCATTCGGAAAATCTTTTAGTAGATGATACGAAAGCTGCCTATGCAGAAATGAGCCACAATTTTTCTTCTGTTGATGGAACAATGACATTTATGCCAAGCAATAAAAATTATTTGAATACAGGATACATCAGTAAAAGCATATGGTATCAGGTGCCGGAGGGCGCCATGGCAAGCAGATTATCCTTCCGAATGGGAACAGATAGCATGAAACAGATTGCAGATGAGGAAGGTTATTGGGATTTTGAAAATCCTAAAATTACAATTGATTTAGAAAGTGGTTTTGTTTCATACGGACTGATTATCAAATTCAGAAATGTAGCACCAAAAGAATTTAAAATCACAACCTATTATCAGGATGTGCTTGTTAAAGAATGTACAGTGCTTGATACGGACCTTAATTATATTACTTATGAAATGTTTGATTTGTTTGACAGAATGGAAATCACATTTATTCGTGGTGCGAGAAACAGTCGTATTTTTGTAGATAATATTTTGATAGGAAATGTTACGGATTATTATTTGACGAGAAATGATATGACAGCTTCACCGACAGCAGAACGGCAGAGCCGGATAAAATCAATTGGAATTGTTAGAAATATCTGCAAGCAGACATCAGAAAAAAAGGATTTATCCACCGGAGAAATTACTGTAAGTCCACAGAATAACATATATATCGTT
Source organism: uncultured Roseburia sp. (assembly GCA_934307185.1). Taxonomy (GTDB): domain Bacteria; phylum Bacillota; class Clostridia; order Lachnospirales; family Lachnospiraceae; genus Roseburia. The sequence continues at coordinate 4,276 of CAKRCJ010000081.1, read as the reverse complement.
TATTTTAACAATGCCAGTTATGGCTTGTCTGCGGAGATTGACTCTGGGACAGATGAAAGCGGTAATCCGCTTCCAACAAATATTACAGTGCAGATTATTGAGAGCAGCAATTATTTTGCAAAACTTGTTTTTGGTGGAATTACTGAAGAAATAGACGTAAAGTTTGTGGTAAAAGGATATGAATATGCAGTAGAAGAAGTTACATATCGTGTGCCATATAATAACAGTGGAGAAGAAATCGTGTGGAACAATCCGCTGCTTAGCATGACAGACCATGCCAAGGATTTGGAAAAATGGTTAGCGTCATATTATCTGGGAGATGTTGATTATCAAATCTCGTGGAGAGGTGACCCTAGAGTTGATGCAAATGATTTATTTTATCTGGAGTTAAAGGATAGGGGGAATACATTGATTAGGACATATCAAAATGAGATGAAATTTAATGGGGCATGGAGTGGCAGCATGAAAGCAAGAAAGGCGGTGTTATGATATATGGCGGTAACAAAGGTAACCGCAAAATTGGCGGGAAACAGTAAAATATTATTAGAAGAAAAGACAGTTTACAGCGGAGAATTTACAGCACCGAAGCAATCCGGCGCATATCCGGTAACAATAACAGCCTATGATGATGCCGGAAATGTATCTGTATCATCAGATGCGACTGCAAATGTCAGGTTATGGCATACTCCAAAAACAAATTGGAAATCGACAGACCGATTTAACATTGAAGATTTCAACCGGATAAAAAATAATCTGATTTATCTTCATGAGTTTGCGGCAATTTTATATAAAGAATTTGCTATTGAAGATATGGGACTAGATATGGAAAGTTATACGCAATACTGGGAAGTCTTCCGGTTCAATCAATTTGAAACGAATTTAGATTTAATTAATAAAAATATTTTTACAAGAGATTTTGGAACATCGCAGAGATTTTTTGAAAATGGTCCGTTTATTCAATGGAATGAATTAAATAGGATTGAAACAGCGATATTACAAATAAATAATACTTTAGAAAGTCAGAAAGCTGGATTGACACGGCTTTCTTTTCGATTTGGACAATTTAAGGAGGTAAAAATTTAATGGCAGTAAAAACAGTACAGGCAACTATAAAAGGCACAGCATATACATTGACGTACAATTCATCGACCGGATTATATGAAGGAAGTGTGACAGCTCCAAGTGAAACGTCATACAATAACAATTCTGAACATTATTTTCCAGTAACTATTAAAGCTACTGACACGGCAGGAAATAGCACGACAATCAATGATACGAGCACATCATTAGGAAGTAAATTGAAATTGCGTGTAAAAGAGAAAGTTGCTCCTGCTATCAGTATTTCAGCACCTACAGAAAGCCAGTATTTGACGAATAACAAACCAACAATTACATGGACTGTAACAGATAGTGGAAGTGGTGTAAATCCTGGCACAATCGGCATTACAATTGATAGTGGCAGCAAAATTACAAATGGAATAACAAAGACAGCCATTACAAATGGATATAAATGTACATATGCGATTTCTACTGCTTTAGCTGATGGTTCACATACAATCAAAGTTAATGCGCAGGATTATGATGGTAACAGTGCAACACAGAGAACCGTTAATTTCACAGTTGATACCATGCCACCTACATTATCAGTTACTTCGCCGGCAAACAATCTGATTACAAATAACAGTAAAGTAACTGTGGCAGGAAAAACAGATGATGCAACAAGTAAGCCTGTAACAGTTACAGTAAAACTTAATAGTGGAAGTGCACAAGCTGTTACTGTGGCAAGTGACGGCTCTTTTTCTACACAGCTTACACTTGCAAACGGTGCTAATACAATTACTATTGTTGCGACAGATGCGGCAAGTAAAACGACAACTGTTACACGAACCGTCACATTAGATACTACTGCACCGGTTATTGGAGATGTTACCATTACACCAAATCCGGTAGGTACAGGGGAAATTGTCAAAATAGCTGTTAAGGTTACTGATTAATAGGAATGAGGTGTAAAATATGGCGATTGCAATCACAAATGTTACGATATCGAAAAATCCGGTAAGCACCGGAGAAAAATTTACAATAGCGGTCGCTGTAAAAGAAACTGTGAGCGAGCCGATGATGTACCGATTGCCATTTAAACTTGGACGTAAAAAGAGAGGAATAAAATAATATGGCTTATTTAAAGTTTGAAAATTCAAAAGCACTTGTAAAGTGTGATGTGGTTCCACTGAATGGAAATGTTATCGCACTTAAATTTGATGGTCCGGTCGTAGTAAATACGTCCGGATTTTCTCTTTTTCTTGATGAAAGTGGAGAGTATGACATAGGGGGTGATTTTTATAAGAATTTTACAACTATCTATCGCAATGATGATGTGACGGCAGAATACAACGGATACCAGTTGTCAAACGATGGTTCTGTTTATGTTGAAGAAATCGTTAACGAAGAAACGGAGCATGAATATACAGATGAAGAAATTGCGGCCAGAGAAAAAAGTCAGAAGATTGAAACAATCAATACGGAAATCGGCAGACTTAAGACAGAATTGCAGAAAACAGATTATATTTTTGTAAAAAGTTATGAGCAGTCAATTGTTGGTGAAAGTACAGATGAATATGATTTTGTAGCATTGCATAATGAGCGGCAGAAAATCAGAGATGAAATTAATGAATTGGAACAGCAGTTAGCAGATTTAGAGGAAACGGAGGAATAAGAGTATGGCTAAAGCAACTTTACCGGTAAATTTCAAGGACGATGTTTTGAATTCTAAGATGAGTGGAAAAAGAAGATACACGATTACACAGAATCCAGACGGTACATATTGCATCGAGGATGCAAGTACCTATGACCAGATTGGAAGTAACTTTGGTTCAGCACAGGTAAATGCAACCAATACAGCCGTTAATGCAGCGGCAGATGCAGGTAAAATTATTGACTCATTGTCTACAATTGCATCAAATACACAGTCAGGATACATGGCAGGAGCATTGGCAGTTAAGGAATTAAACCAGAGTTTAACCACTGTAAACAACAGGTCATTTCCTTCCGTACAAATAATGACAGAAACCGGAAAAACAAATATAAATTTGGTATGTGCAATTTTAGACTTAGGATATTATCCTCTCCTTATTATCGCAGATGGTGAAATGACAGTTGTAAATATTACTCCCGACGGCGTAACATACTCCATTGGCTCAAGCGGCGTGAAAACAAATAACATTTTAAGCATAGGGGCAAGCTATTTGCAGGGTGTAATTGCTGTGAAACAGAATACAACACTAAGAATTAAACTTCAAATTAAAATGGCTGGTATTCCAGTTACCATCATACAACTGCGACCAGGCGTTAATTATATTAACGATTGCTCATTGGCTGCATCATAAATTGTAAATTTATCAGGAATAATATAAATAATATTGAATATTATTTAGGTTCTCCAGAATTAATAATCAGTAGCATTGCTGTGAAATCAGTTTTATTTGTTATTATAACTTTGTAGCTATTTGTTATTTTTGCAATGGTGAAGTTTTGATAAATTGTACCTTTCAATGTCGTCCATGATGGACTGTAATAGTCAGTCATCACGCCCCACTCCCCTCTTGGGCAAAAAATCAAAGCACCACTTTTGCCAATGTCAAACGAATAGGATTTTCCGCTTTCAATCCAGATGGTTTTTATGCTACCGTTTAAATCACCTAAACTCTGGTTTTGCTTACTAAAAGAGATAAATAATAACAGAGATACAAAAGATAAATAAAATCAATTTTAGAAGAGGAGAAAGAAAATGTATGATAGTCGCAATCATGAAAGAAGACTCACTGCTGTTGAGGAGAGAGCGAAGTCCAACACGCATCGAATTGATAAGCTGGAATCTGTAGTTGAAGAAATACATACCATGAGCCAGACAATGGTTCAATTGGTAGAGGAAGTAAAACATACAAATGATAATGTATGCGCTCTTGATGAAAAGGTAGACCGCATGGATAGTCGTGTAGACTCCATTGAACAGGAGCCAGGGAAAGACTTAAAAAAATATAAGAACACAGCAGTAACAACAATAATCAGCACGGTTGCCGGAGCATTGGCATCTGGGTTGATTTTTTTAATTGCACAAAATTTATGATTTGGAGGATTTTATATGACAGATTTAGGATTTTTAACAGAATTTATGGTGCCAGTAATCGTAGGAATTTGCCTTTGTGTAGGCTATGTTGTGAAAAAGTGGATTAATGATGTTGACAATAAGTATATTCCTACTATTTGTGCTATCCTTGGT
>CAKRCJ010000080.1 GCA_934307185.1 uncultured Roseburia sp. | reverse complement strand
GCTTTGATGAGTGGGCGACACACTGCGGTGGCGGGATATCAGTTATTTTTAAGGAAAATAATATAAAAACCTATGATGAACCGGTTATGGCAGATATTGATGTGGCACATGGAAGCTTCCATATTCACAGAAGAAAAGACCTTATGCCGGTAAGCTGTTTTCTTCATGAAAACGGAAATCTTTATGCCTGTAAAAAAGAAAAGAACGGTCAGATAATAAAAGTGCCTGTGTTATACTGCCATTTCCAGAAGCGGAAGTTATCAATCGTTCCTGGCTGGGAGAGAGGAACATTCATGCTTTTGCCACCGGGTGAAGTGCGCGCAGAAAGCGACAGGCGTGGCACATTTATAAGATGGTTTGGAATAAAAAAGTTTGATTTTATTATATTTTTGAAACGGATATGGAGCAGAATAAGAGTGTCTGCTTGACTTTATGTGGTGTAACAAGTACAATTGCTGTGGTTAAGCTGTAGCAGAACAGAGGTAGGAATGAAGAAAGAAAATTCAGAAATATATAATATAGCGATTGCACCAAATAAGCCATATGCCAATTATATGATGGTTTTGATGCAGTCCCTTTTTGAGACCAACAGGGATAAAAATCTTTTTTTTTATGTTTTATATAATGAACTGGACGAAAAAGAGCGGAATAGAATACAGGCATTTGTAGAAGAAAATGGTGCCGGCATCTGTTTTGTTTTTGTTGACAAAGAGCTTTTTCGCGGTTTTCCGATGGAAGAGCGTTTTTCGATTGAGGCATATTTCCGGCTGATTGTACAGGAGGTACTTCCAAAAGAGGTAGAACGGCTCTTATATCTTGACTGTGATATGATTGTGACAGGAGATATTGAGGAGTTATACCATATCGATTTGGAAGATAAATATTTTGCAGCATGTGGTTTTTCGACAAAATGTGAATGTGGGGATGAATTTAATTCCGGGATGCTTCTTTTTGATATGGAAAAGATGCGGCGGGATATTTCACTTGGCACCTATCAGGCATTGACGGAAAAACTCGGAAGTGATTTTTATCTTGACCAGGCGTTGTTGAATGCGCAGTTTGCAAAGGATGGGGTAAAATATGTGTGGAAACAGAAGTACAATTTCACCTGCCCATTTTATCGCAAGTTTGCGGAAAAAATAAAAAAAGAAATGCCGTCCTATTCATTAGAGGATGTGGTTATTGTACATTTTGCAGGTCCGGGCATAAGACCCTGGCAGATGGAAATTACTAAGGAGGAATTAAACCGTCTGGATACAGAGGGTCTGCTTGATTTTTTTGCTGTGAAGGGATTTCTGATTGACAGGCTATATGTGCATTTTCTTCAGATGTGGTGGCATTATGCCCAAAATACTCCGTGTTACGAAGAACTTCTTTTTGAAATGGAAAAGAAAAAGAATGAGATTTTTACGGAGGTTCTTTTGACAGTGGCTGAGTCAAAGGAGTTTAAAATGGGACGTAAGCTCTTACAGATACCAAGAAAAATAAAGAGACAGTTAAAGCGGTAAGGATAAAAGATGACAGATTATAAAGCAATAAAACTAATTGTTATGGATGTAGATGGCACATTGACAGATGGAACGGTAAGCATCGGAGCAGAGGGAGAGACGGCAAAGAGATTTAACATAAAGGATGGACTTGCCATCAATCTGCTTGGGCGGCATGGACTTGATTTTATGATACTCACAGGGAGAAAAAGTGAGAGCGTTGTGCGCCGGGCAAAAGAATTAAATATACGTTATGTAAACCAGAATATTGCAGATAAGCTTGGATTTTTAAAGACATTTCTGGAAGAACATCAGCTTGCACCGGAAAATGTTGCATACATTGGGGATGATTTAAACGACTACCGGGTCATGCAGTTTGCAGGATTTGGGGCGGCCCCGGCAGATGCAGTAAGAGAGATACAAAATATTGCAGATTATGTTTCAACAGAGAACGGCGGTCATGGTGCTGTCCGTGAAATATTAGAGCATATTATGTCAAAGCGCGGTGAGTGGGAAGACATAATAAAAGAAGCTTACGGAGTACAGGAAGGAAAATAAATGGTTAGGATATTAAAAAAATTTGGTCTGCTGTTAAACAGCAAACAAAAAAAGAAAATTGGTGTGATTGTTGTTTTGATGCTGATTGGAGCTATTCTTGAGACAATGAGCGTGTCTTTGGTTGTTCCGCTTATCACGGCACTGATGCAGGATAATTTTATGGAGACCAACCAGTTTGCTGTGTTATTCTGTGATATTATGGGAATTGAGACAACAAGAGAGTTCGTGCTTGTCATTATTGTAAGCCTGATTGTCTTATTTATTTTAAAGGATGCTTTTTTATTTTTTGAATACTATGTACAGACACAATTCATCTGCCGCAACCGAATGGAGACGCAGAAAAGACTGATGGAGGTATATTTGAACCGTCCATATGAATTTTTTCTGAATGCAAGTTCAGGGGAGATTATGCGTGTTATAAAAAATGATACGGCAGGAACGTATTCTCTTTTAACAACAGTTATGAGCTTTTTTACAGAGGCGATTGTTGCAGTTGCATTAATTATAGCAATCATTGTTGTTGATGCCCAGATGGCGGTTATGGTAGCAGTTCTTTTAGGCGTTGTCATGCTTTTTATTTACAAGGGAATCAAACCGGTGTTAAGAAGGGAAGGATATTCTTACCAGTATAATAATGCGGTTGCAAATACCTGGATTTTACAGTCTATCGCCGGAATTAAAGAGGTAAAGGTTGCACATAAAGAGCAGTTTTTTGTACAGGAGTATTCCACCTACGCAAAAAGAGCAGTGGAAACAGAGAAAATTTCAAGTGTTCTCAGTAATGCACCACGTCTGATCATTGAGGCAATCACAATCAGCGGAATGCTTGGATACATTGGCGTGATGGTATTTAACGGAAGGGAAATTAATACACTGCTTCCACAGCTTAGTGCGTTTGCAGTTGCAGCAGTACGTCTGCTTCCAAGTGCGAACCGTATGAGTGCGGCGTTAAATTCCATGGCGTATGCAGAGCCGCAGCTTGACAAGACCATTGAAAACTTAAGAGTGGCAGAGGATTTTGAAAACGAGGACAGAAAAGTTATCAGTCGTAAAAAATCCGACAAGACCATTACTCTTGAAAAGGAGTGTGGCTTAAAAGATATTACTTTCGCTTACCCGAACACGGACAAAAATGTTTTAGAAGCTACAGATATGGTTATTCCGGTCGGGGCATCCGTCGGAATTGTCGGACCGTCCGGAGCGGGAAAGACGACCGCAGTGGATATTCTGTTAGGTTTATTAGAGCCGCAGAAGGGAATGGCATGTTCTGATCATGTGGATATTAAAGAGGGCTATGGCTCCTGGCTTTCCCATCTTGCATACATTCCGCAGATGATATATATGTTAGATGATACTATCCGTGCTAATGTTGCATTTGGTTTTGCAAAAGAGCAGATTGATGACGAGCAGGTGTGGAGGGCACTTGACGAAGCACAGCTTGGTGATTTCATCCGGACACTGCCGGAGGGACTTGATACTACAATAGGTGAGAGAGGTGTGCGTCTTTCCGGAGGACAGAGGCAGCGTATCGGTATTGCGAGAGCACTTTATACAGACCCGGAGCTTCTTATTTTTGATGAGGCAACATCAGCGCTTGACAATGAGACAGAAGCTGCCATTATGGAGTCAATTAACAGTCTGCATGGAAAGAAAACAATGATTATTATTGCCCACAGACTGACAACCATTAAAGAATGTGATATTGTATACCGCGTGGAAAATGGAAAAATCCAGAAAGAGGACAAGAGCGCGATTGCGTAATATGAGGTAGAGTATGGAAAAAAGAGAACCACTATTGACGGTAAGTGTACCGGTTTATGCAACAGAGGAATTTTTTGAAAGATGTGTCGACAGTATTTTAAATTCAGAATATAAAAATTTAGAAGTATTGCTGATTGATGATGAGTCTCCGGATAACTGCCCGAAACTTTGTGATGAATATGCAAAGAAAGATGACAGAATCCGTGTATTTCACAAGAAAAACGGCGGATGCCACAGTGCGCAGAACCTTGGTATTTCTGAGGCGAGAGGGGAATATATGGTTTTCTGTGATAATGATGACATGGTAAAACCGGATGCGTACCGTATTTTGATGGAAAAAGCGTTAGAGACAGACGCGGACTATGTGCAGGGAACAGTGGAAAGAATTAATTCCAATACCGGGGATATCAGACTCTGGAAAAGAAATGGAAGTGATAATGTAAAAACAAAGATTATCGGTTTCCAGGGTGGAATTTACCGGACAAAGATGTTGCAGGAGTGCGGCGTGGCGTTTCAGCCATACCGTGTAGGGGATGATACCTGTTTTGCACTGATGGTATTACACTATGCTGAGAAAATTGTATACATTGATGATATCACTTACGAATACTATATCAGACCGCTTGGTGCAAAAGAGGCATCTGCGATGCAGCAGAGAAATTTTGTACACTATTATGACGATTTGCGCTGGAGAGACTGGGCGTTACATTTTATTGATGCAAGTGAGAAGTTAAGTAAAATGACCGAAAATGACCGTGGCGAATTCTGCATGGTTATTGATGAAGCCTGGCTGAAATATAATAAAGAGGAACGCGAACAGTGCTTTGAAGTGTTAAAAGATATGGTGAGCCTTATCGACTGGAAACATGATAAGACAGATTTGAAGGGATTTTTACAGATTAGTCCGGACAAATTCATGCAGATGACAGAAAGCGAATATACAAAGTATTTAAAACGTGAGTTTGAACTGGTAAGACCGGTAAAGAACAAAATAAAAGGAATATTACCAATTGGTAAATAATCAGCGGAAGGTTAAGGAAGAAAAATGGAAGATAAAATTTTAGTGACAAGATCTTCAATGCCGGATTTAGAGGAATATGTAAATGAAATAAAACAGATATGGGAGTCCCACTGGCTGACAAATCATGGGACCATTTATGAGGAGTTAAAAGCCGGTCTGAAAAAGTATTTACAGGTACCGCAGATGGATCTTTTAGTGAACGGACATCTTGCGCTTGAAATTGCAATCGCAGCGATGGGATTAACAGGGGAAGTGATTACGACACCATTTACCTTTGCCTCCACAACCCATGCGATTGTAAGAAACGGACTGACACCGGTTTTCTGCGATGTCAAAGAGAATGGTACGATAGACGAGAGCAAAATAGAAGCACTTATCACGGAAAAGACAAGTGCGATTATTCCGGTACATGTGTACGGACAAATCTGTGATGTGGAGAAAATAGAAGAAATCGCAGAGAAGCATCATTTGAAAGTTATTTATGATGCCGCACATGCGTTCGGTGTAACCTATAAGGACAGAGGAATTACTTCTTACGGAGACGCATCCATGTTAAGCTTTCATGCGACAAAGGTGTTTAACACTATTGAGGGTGGTGCCGTCTGCTTCCACGATGAGGAGTACGGAAAGAAGATTTTAGGACTCAGCAACTTCGGGATTGAGACAGAGGAACTGGTTGATATGGTCGGCACCAATGCGAAAATGAACGAATTTCAGGCAGCAATGGGTGTTTGCAATTTAAGACATGTCGATGGAGAAATTGAAAAAAGAAAACATGTGGTAGAATTGTACCGCAGCCTGTTAAAAGGAATTTCGGGTGTAACATATTTTGAGGAACAGCAGGATGTGAAATCCAATTATGCCTATTTCCCGGTTTTAATTGACAAAGAGGAATATGGTATGGACAGAAACGAATTATCTGAACTTCTTGCCGCACATAATATATATGCAAGAAAGTATTTCTATCCGATTGTCACAGACTATGCGTGTTATAATAATATTTACAGCAGTGACACTGTGCCGAATGCAAAAAGCATGGGAGATAAGGTGCTTACACTTCCTCTGTATGCAGACCTGAGTGATGAAAATGTAGAAAGAATCTGTTCGGTAATAAAAATGAAACGATAAGACGAAATCGAGGAAAAAATATGGGAATGCCAAAAGCAGTCAAAAAATGTATTCCAAAGGGAATGCAGAAAAAAATTATTTTTTGCATAAATAAATTCAGATGGCAGAAAAAGCAGTTTCCAAAGCTGAAATCTGCATTGTGGGACGACTCTGTCGGATATTTTTTCCGCCTGTTTGGAATTGGCCCGAAGTTTAATAAATTAAAAAAATTTCACAATAAATATAAGGGAAAAAGATGCTTTATTATCGCGACAGGTCCAAGCCTTACGATGGCGGATGTTGAACTGTTAAAAAACGAATATACGTTCGGTGTCAACTCTATCGTAAATGTGATGGACCAGATGTCCTACGTCCCGACTTTTTACGCTATCCAGGACGGATTTGCGTATGAGAGATTAAGAGATAAAATTAAAGCGGCAAAGCTGAACTACACATTTATTGCAGACTGGAAGATGAAGAAGGAATATTTAGAGGACAAAGACTGGATTCAGTATCCACTCACCGCGTGGGATTATTTTACAGCATATCCGGAAGCGTCCTTTGAAAATAAGGTGTCTTTTTCAGATGATGCGTTTAAACGTGTTTGTGACGGCTTTTCTATCACTTATTCCGCTTTGCAGTTAGCGGTTTATATGGGATTTAAAGAAATTTATCTTCTCGGTAGTGACTGTAACTACGAAAAGGGTGTAAAAAACTTTGCAGAGTACAGAGATGAAAAGCATATGAATGAGTGTGTGAGCAACGGAGAACGTATGATAAGAGCCTTTGAGGTTGCAGCAGAATGGGCCCAAAATCATGATGTTAAAATTTATAATGCAACAAGAGGCGGAATGCTGGAAGCTTTTGAACGTGTGAATTTGGAAGATGTATTAAAAAAATAAAGTTACCATTTCTTCCGGTACTCCGATGCCGTGCAGCCTTCCAGCTTTTTAAAAATTTTATTAAAGTAACTTGGGTCACTTATGCCGCAGAGCGCAGCAATCTCTTCGATTGAGGAATTGCTGTAGCGTAAAAGCTCTTTGGCATAAGTGATTTTTTTTGTGAGTAAATACTGGATAATAGTGGTTCCAAACTCTTTTTTAAATTCCCGGCTTAAATAATATTTGCTGATATAAAAATGCTCTGCTAAAAAATCAAGAGAAATATTTTCAGTATAATGTTCGTTCAGATAATCGGCAATCAGGTGCAGCTTATCATTTAAAACATTTGAGGTGTTTGGCTTATCTGGTTGTTCTGTACAGATTGAAGTAAGAATTCTGCAAATCTCACCTGCCGCAAGAATGTCTGTATCGTCAGTCCTTTTTTCATGAAGATTTAAAATTGTCTCAATGGAGGTGGCCAATTCGTTAAAATGGGAACTTTGAAAATGCCAGGAAGAATGCTCACAAAAATACTGATAATATCCATCTGCCTGGGCACCATAAAAGTGAATCCATAATAATTCCCAAGGATGTTCTTCACTGCTGATATGTGTGTATTCTTTCGAGCAGTCTAAAAAAAAGCAGTCTCCTGCCATGGCACGGACAGAGATAATAGTGTCTGAAGAAGTGTTTCCGGTGTAAGAGACTGTTCCACTGCCGGAGAGGACAAGCATAAAAAGATAGGACTGTAAGCCGCTTCGCCTGGAGAGATGCGGCTGTAAGCTTTTTAAATATCCGGCTTCCTGGATATAAAAAAAATGTTCCCTTGTAAATGGTCCGGGGGTGCAGATGACACGCCTTGTATTTGTGACTTCAGAGGTTTTATATTTTTCAAAAAGTGTATTTTTCATAAGATGACAGGTCCTTTTTAGATTTAGAATTATGGATAGCAATATAATACTATTTTTGGGCAATATTTTCAATTGAAAAGATGATATAATTAGATTATTCTTACTAGGCGTCATAATTGGAAAGTTAGCAAAATAATTATAAATAAAGAATAAATAAAGAATAAAGGAGATTAAAATGAGTAAAGTAGCATTAATTACAGGTATCACAGGACAGGACGGTTCTTATCTTGCAGAGCTTTTGCTGGAAAAAGGATATGAAGTTCACGGTATTACACGTCGTGCATCTATTTCCAACACAGCCCGTATTGATCACCTGATTGCAAAAAATGCGATTACGTTACATGATGGGGATTTGTCGGATTCTTCTGCATTAGTCAGAATTATTGGCCTTGTAAAGCCGGATGAAATTTACAATCTTGCTGCACAGTCCCATGTACAGGTATCATTTGATGTTCCTGAATATTCCGGAGATGTAGATGCAATCGGAGTTCTTCGTATCTTAGAAGCAATCCGTATTTTAGGGCTTGAGAAGAAGACAAAGTTTTATCAGGCATCTACTTCAGAGTTATACGGAAAAGTTGAGGAGGTTCCACAGAAAGAGACAACACCATTCCATCCATATTCCCCATATGCTGTTGCAAAACAGTACGGCTTCTGGATTACAAAAGAGTACCGTGAAGCATACGGAATGTTTGCGGTAAATGGTATTTTATTTAACCACGAGTCCGAGAGACGAGGAGAAAACTTTGTTACACGTAAGATTACACTTGCAGCAGGACGTATTGCAGAAGGTTTACAGGATCATTTAGAGCTTGGTAACATGGACAGCTTACGTGACTGGGGATATGCAAAAGAC
>CAKRCJ010000079.1 GCA_934307185.1 uncultured Roseburia sp. | reverse complement strand
GGATATGGTGGTGACTCTTCATGCGTGTGATACGGCGACGGATTTTGCACTTTATAATGCAATTACGTGGAATGCAAAAATGATTTTTTCCGTTCCGTGCTGCCAGCATGAGGTGAATAAGCAGATTGCTGCCGACGAGCTTTCGCTGCTCACCCGGTATGGTATCGTTAAAGAGCGGTTTTCCGCACTCACGACAGACGCTATCCGTGCGAATTTGTTAGAATGTTGTGGATATAAGACACAGCTTTTAGAATTTATTGATTTTGAACATACACCGAAAAATATCTTAATCCGTGCCACAAGGCGGCCGGTTCTGCCGTCTTCGGCAAAGAAAAAGTATCTTTCGGAAGTGGAGAGCGTGTGCAGGGAGTTTCATTTAAAGCCGACCTTATACGAATTATTGCAGAATGCAGGAAAAATATGATACAATAAAACACTAACAGACAATTTCCGATATGGAAAATAAAGGAGAAAATCGATGGAAGATATTTTACAGGCATTTCCGGACAGGGAAACGTTTGACCGTTACTGGGAGGAAAATTATGTTCCGGTAACTTACGAGGATGTAAAGGAAGCATTTGAGGATTTTGTGACATCTGCAGGAGGACATATTTATCTGTCCGATTATGAGGAGGGTGGCTGCATTTCCAAGGGAGATTTTAAGGAAAACCTTTCGCAGGAGGCACAGTTTACGTTTCAGGACGGATTGACGGAAGTTTTTTATGATAAAAACCCGGAACTTTATGAGACTGCTTTTGCAATTTTTGAGGAAGCACAGATGTCAGGAAGAAAAGAGGACAATGTCGCATTGACATTCCATGAGACATTTCAGCGTTTATACGAAGAATTTTTAGACAGGCTGTTTGATGAAAAGTTAGAAAGGTAAAATATGGCAACACTTGGAATACCACAGAACACGATAGAAGTGTTACAGAAGTATAATTTTAATTTTCAGAAAAAATTCGGACAGAATTTTTTGATCGATACGCATGTACTTGAAAAAATTATTGAGGAGTCCGGTATTACAAAGGATGACTTTGTTTTAGAAATCGGTCCGGGTATTGGAACGATGACACAGTACCTCTGTGAAAATGCAAGAGAGGTGGCAGCAGTTGAGATTGACAAAAATCTTATCCCAATTCTTGCAGATACCTTAAGTGCATATGATAATGTGGAGGTTATTAATGAGGATATTTTAAAAGTTGACATTAATAAGCTTGCAAATGAGAAGAATGGCGGAAAACCGATTAAGGTAGTGGCAAATCTTCCATATTATATTACTACGCCGATTATTATGGGACTATTTGAGAGTCATGTTCCAATCGACAGCATTACGATTATGGTTCAGAAGGAAGTAGCCGACCGTATGCAGGTCGGACCGGGAACAAAAGAATACGGTGCGCTGTCACTCGCAGTACAGTATTATGCAAAACCGGAAATTGTTGCGAATGTTCCACCGAACTGCTTTATGCCGCGCCCAAATGTTGGCAGTGCAGTAATACGGCTTACCAGACATAAGGAAGTGCCGGTGCAGGTAGACGATGAAAAGCTGATGTTTCGGATTATCCGTGCGTCTTTTAACCAACGCAGAAAAACACTTGCAAATGGCTTAAACAATGCACCGGATATAAATCTTTCCAAAGAAACAATTCAGGAGAGTATTGAAGAGCTCGGTGTCCCGGTAACAATCCGCGGGGAGGCGCTTAGCTTAGAGCAGTTTGCAAAATTAAGTAATATAATAGGAAGCAAAGGAAAACAATAGAATGGACCAAAATCAGTTTCAGAATAATCCATATGAATATAATAACGTACAAAAGCAGGCACCAATAAGAGACTGGTATGTTTATATCGTTCTTGGAGTGCAGATATGGATGTTAATTTTAAGTGTGTTTTTGTACATCACGATTTATCGTATTATGCAATATAATGCAATTTACGGAAACATACCCGCAGATTTAAAATTAATGGGCTTTCTGTCGGGTATCAGCGGCTTATCGGCATTGCTTAATATTGCAGGTATTATTTTTATTGTACTTGACATTGTGCAGATTTATAAAAATAATTATCCGATTACCGGATTAATTCTTTTTGCGATTTTTTTAAGACCGGCATACTATATCTGGAGATGCCATATTTTACGTAAGAAAATGACACTGGCAATCATTTACACTGTTTTATATTATGTGAGTACAATTGTAGTTTCAGTGTGGGCAGCTGCCTCACTTTATGGATTTATTATTACAACAATGTTAAGTTAAATTTTTTCGTCATAAAATGAAACTCCGCTTCATATACTTGTATATGGAACGGAGATTTTTTTTATGAAAAAAAGAAGACTCGCAGGGAAAATCAGCAATCTGCTGACAATTTTATTGATTGTGCTGCTTTTGCCGTTGCTTATCACGATTTTGTATCAGAAAATGCAGATTAACAAATTATTTTTAAGTGTGCCTCAAAGCAATGAAACGACGCAGAATACGACAGAAAAATTAGTAGGAATAGTGGCAAAGGAAATGAATGCAGATGCATCCTTTGAGTGCATGAAAGCGCAGTGTGTGATTGCAAGGACAAATTTGCTTGCGGCGGAAGAAACAGATACGAAACCGCCGGATGAAATGTCCTTAGATGAAATGAAAGAGTTGTGGGGAAATTATTTTTCAGAATTGTATGAGAAATTAGAGCAGGCAGTAAACGAGACAGAAGGGGAAACGCTTCAATATAAAAATACATATATTTATGCTGCATATCATGCGGTCAGCGCCGGAAAAACAAGGAATATGAAAGAATTATATCCGGAAAGTGATATGCCGTATCTTTGCAGTGTAGAATGTTATGATGATTGCAGCTCGGATAATTATCTGGCAGTTTTATATTGGAGTAAAAAAAATTTTATAGAGCTGTGCCAGAGAAAATTTCCAGAGACAGTAATAGAAGAACCGACAGATATTGAAATATTGCAAAAAGACAGTACAGGCTATGTCACCCTGATAAGGATTGGGGAGAAGCAGTATACAGGAGAAGAATTCCGGTCAGCATTAAATTTGAATTCGGCAAATTTTAGCATAAAAGTGGAAGATGAAAATGTACGCATTGTTACAAAAGGACTGGGGCATGGTTTTGGATTTAGCCAGAATTATGCAGAGAAAATGGTAGAAGAGGGGAGTGATTATAAGGATTTATTGAATTATTTTTTTCCTGGAGCGAAGTTGCATTGCAGTGAATAAACCGCCCAAATGTGGCAACACTATTGTTAATAGTAGAAAAGTGGAAAAACACTTTTTCACTAAATAAACAATGGACGGTGAAAGTGATATGAAAAGAAATAATGGATGGATGGCTTTCTGGCAGAAAAAACAGTACATTATTGCAGGAACGCTTGTGATTATTGCTGCAATCGGTATGACGGTTTTATATAGCAGAGGGCAGGAGCAGCAGAGAAGAGAAATGGAACAGAAGATGGCGGTAGAGGTGGATACGGAGGAAATCGCCCAGATAGCAGAAGAAGCGACAGAAGCCGAAGCAGCTTCCTCGCTTATTAAACCGAAGGAAGAAGCAGAGACTGCCGAAGTGGAAAAACCGGAGGAAGAGCCACAGACAAAACAGCAGGTGGAAATGCAGACACCAGCCGCTGCTGTGTCGGATACCCTTCATTTTTCCGAAGAACAGGGAATTCTCTGGCCAATGGAAGGAACGGTTATTTTAGACTATAGCATGGACAAGACCGTATATTTTGCAACCTTGGACCAGTATAAATACAACCCGGCAGTCATTATCGCAGGAGATGTCAACAGCAAAGTATATTCTGTGGCAAAAGGAAAAGTAGAGAGCATTGAAAACGATGAAGTAACAGGATGCACAGTTACAGTGGATTTGGGTGATGGATATGAGGCAGTTTACGGACAGCTGAAGGAATTAAACTTTAATGTCGGTGATTATGTCGAAGCGGGACATATAATCGGCTATGTCAGCGAACCGACAAAATATTATTCCGTGGAGGGAAGCAATCTTTATTTTGAGCTGAAAAAAGATGGTGCGCCGATTGACCCGATTGAGTTTTTTGAATAGAAGCTGAGTTAAAAACTGAAGTAAAAACATGCATATCCTTGAATATACGTTATTTGTGTTCTATAATGGTTAAAATTACAGTTTTTTGCAGAAAGGGATAGCCGCATGGAAAATCTTCAGTCAAAAGATATTGTAAATGAGTGGATGCAGGGAGTGTTTGACAATCGTGGCAGAGATGCAGAGAAGACATTAAAATTCTGCCTTGAGATAGAAAAATACGCAAAGGAAGAAAATGATGTAAGACTGTTAGGCTTTGCATACTACTACAGAGGTGAGACATATTATCTTTTAAATGATGTGGGGAATATGTTTGGGAATATTGCAAATGCAATTCAGTTGTTAGAACAGTCAGAACAATGGGAGCTTTTAGCGAGAGCCTATAATCTGATGGCAATCACTTCAATTAATAAAGGAGATGCTTCTGCAGCCATGGATTACTATCTCATGGGGCTTAATTATTGCAGAAAGTATGGAATTACCAGAATTGAAAGCAGTATTAATTTAAACCTCGGCAATCTGTATATGCAAAACGGTGTGTATCACGAGGCGCAGCATTATTTTGAGCAGGCATATTGTTATTACAAGAGTCCGAAAGGGGAAGAAAGAGGCCACATTGGTCTTACGATTATTTATGCCAATCTTGCAAGATGCTATATGCTTCGTGGAATTTTAGAAAAGACACAGGAATATGTTGATAAATTAAACCATGAATGTCAGGAATATTATGATGATGTCGATTATTTGTATGTGGGCTGTCTCAAGGCGAGATATTATCATCTTGTCGGAAACACGCAGTTAAGGGATAAGTGTATCGAAGAGATAGAGGAACGAATTGACAGGAACGTTCCAATTATGGATATTTTTGATGATTTGTATGATTATTGTGAACTGATGTTTGAAATCGATCGTGATAAAGCATTCTGGGACATGTTAGACCGCCTGGAGTATATTGTGAAAAACTCCGATGTAAAAAATCTTTTACGTAAAATAATTGCATTAAAAATTAAGTATTACCGCAAGCATAATGACAACGCAAGTTATCTTCAGGCAACAGGTCTTTTTTATGAGCTGACAGAAATCATGGAGCAGGAAAGCAGAAGCATGATTACGAACATGCTTTATGTCAGAAGCTCTTTAGAGAGAGCCAATGAGAGCCGCAGAAAGATGGAAGCACTGAATGTACAGCTTTTAGAAAAATCGGAGACTGACCAGCTTACCGGGCTTGCAAACAGATATCGTCTGAACGATTATTCTGAAAAGGTAGTAGAATTCTGCTGTGAGAGAAAAATCCCATTAGCGGTTGAGATTTTAGATGTTGATTTCTTTAAACAGTATAATGATAATTATGGGCATCAGGCTGGAGATGAATGTATTGTAGCAATTGCAAATGAGTTGAAAAAAATGCAGAATAACCGGATTTTCTGTGCGCGTTACGGAGGAGATGAATTCATTATTGCATATGTGGGAATGCCGCTTCAGGAGGTGCGCGAAAGCGCACAACAACTGCGTGAAAATGTAATGAATTTAAAACGTGAGCATTTATATTCCAAAGCACTGCCAATTGTTACTATTTCACAGGGAATATGCTATAGTATTCCGGAGTCTGAAAATAAAAGCTGGGATTTTTTACATGCCGCAGACATGCTGCTTTATCATGTGAAAAAAAGAAGCAGAAATGATATTTGCGTTGGTGATTTACATGAAAAAGAAATACCGGTTTAACCTGTAAAGCAGGAACGAAAAAGAGAAACCGGCATACTATGTAATATAGAATTATTTATCCCATTAAGAACAATCCGCAATCGAAAATTCACATTTTTACCTACTGAAAAACAGAAACTGCCATAAATGAAATGAGTTGGATGGATTGAACAAGGAACGAGCGGATTCGATTGCTTATTATAAGAAATGCCCTGTTTTTGTATAATTAGGAGAACAGGGATACATATTTTTTTGGCAGTTGACAAATAAATGATATTATGTTATTATCAAATACTGTGCATTTGTACAATTATAAGTAGTTGAAACAATGTGTTTGGGGGCGCATTTATAAGCGCCCCTATAATTTTGCACAGATATTTAAAAATTGTTTTGTGTATGCGATAAAGTAAGCTCATACAGCGGAAATTTGGGCTTTTATCGCGGCTATGAGTGAAAGGACGTATATGGAAACAGTAAGATTTGATGAATTAGATTTATATCCGCAGGTACTTCGTGCCATTAAGGAAATGGGCTTTGAGGAGGCAACTCCAATTCAGAGCCAGGCAATCCCGGTTGTTATGTCAGGTGTTGACGTAATCGGACAGGCACAGACGGGAACCGGAAAGACAGCTTCCTTTGGTATTCCGGTATTGCACAAGGTTGACCCGAATAATAAAAAAACACAGATTATTATTCTTTCTCCGACAAGAGAATTAGCCATTCAGGTGTCAGAAGAAATCCGTAAATTAAGCAAATACATGCATGGGGTAAAAATCCTTCCGGTTTACGGCGGACAGGATATTAACCGTCAGATTAAAGCATTAAAAGGCGGGGCACAGATTATTATCGGAACACCGGGACGTGTTATGGATCACCTCCGCAGAAAAACAATCCGTTGCGATGCAGTCAATACTATCGTTTTAGACGAGGCAGACGAAATGTTAAATATGGGCTTCCGTGAGGATATCGAGACAATCCTTGAATACATCCCGGAAGAGGGAAGACAGACTGTATTATTTTCTGCGACAATGCCAAAACCGATTTTAGACATTACAAAAAAATACCAGCATGACGCAGTTACAATTAAGGTTGTCAAAAAAGAGCTTACCGTACCAAGCATTGAGCAGTATTACTATGATGTAAAGCGCAAGGACAAGACAGAGGTTTTAACAAGATTATTAGATTACTATAATCCGAAGCTTTCTTTGGTATTCTGTAACACGAAAAAAATGGTCGACGAGCTTTCCGAGGAATTAAAGAGCCGTGGCTATATGGCAGAGGGACTTCACGGAGATATGAAGCAGGCACAGCGTGACCGCGTGATGAAAGCATTCCGCAGCGGCCGCGTGGAAATCCTTATCGCAACAGATGTAGCAGCCAGAGGTATTGATGTGGATGATGTGGAAGCTGTATTTAACTATGATATTCCACAGGATGACGAGTATTATGTACACCGTATCGGACGTACCGGACGAGCAGGACGTACCGGACGTGCTTTTACATTTGTAAAAGGAAAAGAAGTCTACAAATTAAAAGATATTATGCGCTACTGCAAGACAAAAATTCTTGCAATGCCAATTCCGTCCTCTGATGATGTCGCACAGATTAAAGCTGAAAAAGTAATGCAGGGCATCGGTGAGATTATCGAGAACGAAAACTTAAAGGATATGATTGAAATTGTTGAAAAACAGGTCAACGAGTCCGATTATACCGCAATGGATATTGCCGCAGCATTTTTAAAACAGGCGCTCGGTCAGGTAAATCTTGAAAATGACAAGGATAACGATGAGGTAGACTGGGATAATACCGGTGCAGAAGAAGGAATGGTCCGTCTTTTCATTAACATTGGGAAGAAAGACCGCGTGAAACCGGGTGATATTTTAGGTGCGATTGCCGGTGAGTCCGGTATGCCGGGCAAGCTTGTCGGTGCAATCGATATGTACGACAAATATACTTTCGTGGAAGTACCGCGTGAGTATGGAAAAGAAGTTTTAGAGGCAATGAAGAACGTAAAAATCAAAGGACGTTCTGTGAACATGGAGCCTGCAAACCAGAAATAAATATTGATGTAGCGATTGGAAAAAAGAGGCTGTAAAAATGCCACAAACGTAATAGAGAAACGTCAGAACCGGAAATTTACCGGAACTGGCGTTTTTTTATAAATGAAGTTTGACAATGGCAATTATTTGAAAATCAGGTGATTTCCAAAAATAAATCATGTATGCTACAATAAATATTATTTGTGAGGGGAAAATGATGCAGCAGATATTAATTATAGAAGATGACAAAGCACTAAATCTTGGGTTGTGCAAAGCACTAAAAGCAGAGCAAATGCAGCCTGTCTCTGCAAAAAATTTAAAAGAGGCGAGGGAGCAGCTATTATGCGGTGCACCGTCCTTGATTTTATTGGACATTAATCTTCCCGACGGAAGCGGGCTTGATTTTTTACAGGAGATAAAACGGGGAGAGATGGCAGATGTTCCGGTGATTTTACTGACGGCAAACGATACGGATACTGATATTGTAAACGGTCTGGAGCTTGGTGCGGACGATTATATCACAAAACCGTTTTCACTGGCGGTCCTTCGGGCAAGAGTAAATACGCAGCTTCGGAAAATGGCAAACGACAGGAATGCTTCGGGGAAAAAAGTTTACCGGTCGGACAGCTATGAATTTGATTTTGAACGCATGAAGTTTTATGTGTGCGGCAAGCCGGTGGAGTTAAGCAAGACAGAGCAGAAGCTGCTTCGGCTTTTAGTGGAAAATGAGGGAAGCACATTGCGCAGGGAGCTTTTATTAGACAGAATCTGGAGTGACGGTGCAGAGTATGTG
>CAKRCJ010000078.1 GCA_934307185.1 uncultured Roseburia sp. | reverse complement strand
ATTGAACACTCATCAAGCATTAATTCATATACAGTATTTTCTACTGCGTTTTTATCTACTCCTAATCCGCTCGTCATATTTCCCTGCGGATCAAGGTCTATCGTTAATACTTTTTTACCAGCTTCTGCAAGACACGACGCAAGATTGATTGCTGTTGTTGTTTTACCAACCCCGCCTTTCTGGTTTGCAACTGCGATAATTCTACCCATTATTTTATTCCTTTCCTACACTATATTCAAAATTTCTTCATTTTGAACAAATTATTCACTCACTTTTTACGGCACAATAGACATTATAGCACTTATAAAATTCAAAATCCATCACAAAATGTTTCACGTGAAACATTTATGATGGATTTAATGATTTTTTCATAATATATTAAAAAAGTAATGTGCGATGTTTCACGTGAAACATTTTTATTGCATGTCATCCATGATTTCATTAATCATTTTCAAAACAGCGCTTAATTCTAATTTGCACCGTGTAGGGTCAATATCTATTAAACGATAGCACAATTCTGTCTTATATAATAAATTATGTAACTTTTCTGTTGTAAGAGAATTTAATTTATTCTCATTGATTTTCTGTTGTTCTTCTTCTTTTCTTTCTTCTTTAATAATTTTGTCAACTTCATTTACTTTGTTTTCCAGTTCAGAATATCTATCATTTAATTCCCGTGTGCGTTCTTCTACCTCTTTTTGTTCCACCAAAAGCTCGTCTATTTTCTGTTTGTTTTTCGGGTTAACACTTCTCGGCGTAAAAAATTCATAAGTCGAATCCATGCTCTCCTCTAGCACTTTTATAAACTCGGTGTTTTCTTTTGATTGAATATTAAGAGTATCTATCTCCTTTTTTATTGTCTCCTGCTCTGTAATATATTTTTCCTTTATTTCATTCAAATAAGATAATATCATATACTTTCTCCGAACATATGTTTTAACAGTATTAATTTACTGCCTCCTTTATTGTATCTTATTAAAACAAAAAATCAAATAATATATTTGAAATTTAATTTGTATATAGACCTAAAAGCGGATATAATATAGTTAATAAGATTTGTAATTTTTACGAACGGAAAATATATAATGACAGGAGGTTTACACATAATGAAAAAAAACATACGTCATTTTTTCTTATTGACAGCTTTAGCTGCCGGAACAATTCACATTGCCAATCGATTTATTGACATGACTGCTGATATTAAAAATATTTTAAAATCAGAAGATGGCAATTTTTATGACTGGAAGAATGGAAAGATTTATTATACCAAACGCGGAACTGGAACACCAGTATTATTAATTCATGACTTAAATCCAATCAGTTCTTCCTATGAATGGTGTAAAGTTATTCGAAAACTTGAAAAAAAACACACAGTATATACAATAGATTTATTAGGCTGTGGCCGCTCAGATAAACCATATCTGACCTATACAAATTATTTGTATGTGCAGTTAATTACAGATTTTGTAAATAATGTTATTGGTGAAAAGACAGATGTTATTGTTTCCAACGAATCAATCTCCTTTACAATACTTGCCGCTAACATGAATAAGAAACTTTTCAATTCCATTATGTGCATTAACCCACCTTCATTGAAGGACTTTCATATTACGACAGATAAATATGCTTCCTTTAAGAAGACATTGTTAGAGTTTCCTGTTATTGGAACATTTATTTATAATTTGAGAGTAAGCAATGCCTATATTACGAAGTATTTCCGTGAAGACTATTATGCAAAACCACAATTGGTTTCTTCAAAATTAATTGACGCATATTACGAAGCTGCACATATGAACGGCAGTCATGGCAAATATCTAATGGCAAGCATGGATGCAAATTATACCAAAAACAGCATTGAGCATGTTTTGAATAAACTGGAAATTCCTCTTTATATTGTTGTAAGCAGAAATACAAAAAATGCTGTTGCCATTGCAGACTCTTACTGTAAAAATGCAAACAGTGAAATTATTTATTTGTCCAATTGCAAAAAGTACCCACACTTAGAGACACCGGATAAAATTATTGAAACTGTAGATATGTTTTTGAAATAATTATAACAGACTGTAACCCATAGCAAAGTAGATATATTTGCATTAAAATTTTTATAAACTTTACAAAAAAAGGACTGTCACATTAAGCATAATCCATACAATAATAGCAGTAAATCATAGTTCTTATATCTGCATATTGTATGAAATATGTCTTTTGCGACAGTCCTTATTTTTCATTTTCGTATATTTTTTGTTTTCCACAAATTTATTATAATGGCATCTTTGTCGGTGTTCCGGCTTTTCTCGGATAAGCCTTTGGTGTTCCTTTTACTTTATCAATCACAACAAATGACCGTTTCTGTTCATATAAATCAAACTTATAAACTTCCTTTACTTTTCCTCCTAACAGAAACACTGCATTTTTTGCATTCTTCACTTCTTCTTCTATCTCACCTGATTTGTAAGAAATAAAATTACCACCCAGTTTTGCAAACGGAATACAATACTCTCCTAAGGAAGCCAGATTCGCAACTGCTCTTGATACAACTAAATCAAACTGTTCCCGGTAGCTTTTGTTTTTCCCAAGTTCTTCTGCTCTTGCATGAAGCGCATCAATATTTTTTAACTGGAGTGTATCAATTACTTCCTGTAAAAATAAAATTCGCTTATTTAACGAGTCTACTAAAGTTACCTTTAATTCAGGAAATGCAATTTTTAACGGAATTCCCGGAAAACCTGCACCGGTTCCCATGTCAAGCACAGAAACTTCTTTTGTCAAATCATATACTTTTATTAAGGAAAGACTGTCTAAAAAATGTTTCTCAATGACTTCATCAAATTCTGTAATTGCTGTAAGGTTCATTACTTTATTTTTTTCTACAAGCATCTCATAATACCGGATGAACTGATTTATCTGTTCCTCACTTAAAACAATATGAAGTTCTTCTAATCCATTTAAAAATTTATCTAAATTATATGACATTCTAAATTTCCTTTATCCTCATTCTATTTAGGTAATTGCGAAACTCATAGAAAGTGTTAATTTTTTACAATAATGGAACAGCGGAATTTGAGTTTCGCAATTGCCTGATTATCCGGCTTTCCAATAATATCACAGATTTATTTTTCCGCATGATACCTCATCTGTTCCATATAAACAAGCAGAACAGAAATATCTGCAGGGGAAACACCTGATATTCTCGATGCCTGACCGATTGACAGTGGCTTATATAATTTTAACTTCTGTCTTGCCTCAATACGCAGGCTCGGTACTTCATCGTAATCAAAATCTTCCGGTATTTTCTTTGTTTCCAGCTTTTTATAATGCTCTACCTGTTTAATCTGTCTTGTGATATAACCATCGTACTTGATATTTATGTTAACCTGTTCTACAACATCATAAGGTAATTCAGGTCTGTCTTTATCAATTGGTGCAAGCTTTTCATAATCAAGCTCCGGTCTGCGGATTAACTCAGTTAAAGTAGTTCCTGTATTAAGCGGAATGCTTCCATAGCTTTCCAAAAGAGCCTGAACCTCTTTATTTGCTCCAAGCTTAACACCTGCAACACGTTCAATTTCTTCTTTTATCAGAACTTCTTTTTTGCATACCCAGTCATATCTATCTTTCGAAATGAGTCCTATCTCATAACCTTTTTTCGACAGTCTTAAATCTGCATTATCCTGACGAAGCAGCAAACGGTACTCCGCACGGGAAGTCATCATACGGTACGGCTCATGGTTTTCTTTTGTTACAAGGTCATCAATCAAAACCCCGATATAAGCTTCGGAACGATCTAACACAAGCGGTTCTTTTCCTAAAATGCTCATAGCAGCATTAATACCGGCAACCAATCCCTGGCATGCCGCCTCCTCATAACCGCTGCTTCCGTTAAACTGTCCACCGGAAAACAGACCTTTGATATTTTTAAATTCCAATGTTGCATACAACTGATTTGGATTAATACAATCGTACTCAATTGCATATGCATTTCGAACAATTTTGACATTTTCAAGTCCAGGCAATGTCCTGTACATCTCATGCTGTACATCTTCCGGTAAAGAAGAAGACATTCCGCCAACATACATCTCATTTGTGTTTAAACCTTCCGGTTCGATAAAAATCTGATGTCTGTCTTTATCTGCAAATTTTACAACCTTGTCCTCAATGGACGGACAATATCTTGGACCTGTTCCTTCGATAATTCCAGCGTAAATCGGGGAACGGTCTAAGTTATTCCGGATAATTTCATGTGTTTTTTCATTGGTGTAAGTTAACCAGCAGGAAACCTGGTCTATCTGTACATCCTCCGGATTGGTTGTAAATGAAAATGGAACGACTCTCTCATCCCCTTTTTGTTCCTGCATTTTTGAAAAATCAATCGAACGTTTGTCAATTCTTGCCGGTGTTCCTGTTTTAAAACGGAACATCTCTATTCCATGCTCTTTTAATGACTCAGTCAGATGATTTGCAGCCTGTAAGCCATTCGGACCTGTGTATGTAATCATTTCTCCGGTCAGACATCTTGCACGAAGATAAGTTCCGGTACATAAAACAACAGCCTTACATTTATATACCGCACCGGAAAAAGTTTTTACTCCGGCAATTTTAGATAATTCTTTTCCATTTTCCGCTGCAATATTTTCCGTGATAATCTCTGAAACCTCTGCCTGACGAATAGTAAGGTGGTCTGTATTCTGAAGAGTTTTCCTCATTTCCATGCTGTAATTTAATTTATCTGCCTGTGCACGGAGAGAATGAACCGCAGGTCCTTTGGATTTATTTAACATCTTTGACTGAATGAAAGTCTTGTCGATGTTCTTTCCCATCTCTCCGCCTAATGCATCAATTTCCCTTACAAGATGTCCTTTGGAACTTCCTCCAATATTTGGATTACAAGGCATCATTGCAATACTGTCGACACTGACAGTAAAAATAATTGTTTCAAGCCCAAGGCGCGCACATGCTAATGCTGCCTCACATCCCGCATGTCCCGCACCTACAACAACCACATCATATTCTTCTTCTACATAAGGAATTTTTTTCTCTTCCATCTTTATATCCTCTTTGCTATTAAATAATAGATACTTTACTTACCCATACAGAATTTACTGAAGATTTCATTTACCAGATCATCCTCTACCGACTCTCCGATAATCGTTCCAAGTTCTTCATATGCATTCATTAAATCAATGGAATAAAAATCTTCCGGCATCTCGTCTTCTATACTCTGCAATACCAGATGTAAGCTTCTTAATGCTTCCTGTAAAGATGTTTTATGTCTGATATTTGTAATATAAATTTCATCATTAAAGGTTACTTCTCCTGAGAAAAACATCTCTTTAATGGTTTCCTCTAACTCATCAATTCCAGTCTGTTCTTTTGCTGAAATTGAAATCATTTTTTTATCCAGATGTGTCTTAATATCTTCTAATGTCGTAACCGGAGTTAAATCTGATTTATTTAACAGAACAATCGCATGTCTGTCCTTTAACAGCTCCATAATTTCAAAGTCATTTTCATCTAACTTTGTTGATGTATCAACGACATAAATTACCAAATCTGCATTATTTAAATACTTTTTAGCGCGTTGCACTCCGATTTTTTCAACAACATCCTCCGTATCACGAATTCCTGCAGTATCAATAATATGTAAAAGAATACCGTTTAAGTTAATCTGTTCTTCAAGAACATCTCTCGTTGTTCCTGCTATATCTGTTACAATCGCTTTTTCTTCACCAACTAATGTATTTAAAAGTGATGATTTTCCTGCATTTGGCTTTCCTACTATAACTGTAGAAATCCCCTCTTTCAACATTTTTCCATTATCACTGTTTGCAAGTAATTTTTCGATTTTCCTTATCACTTCTGAAGCAGTACCGGATAACTGCTTCGGATATCCTTCTAAGCTGATATGCTCCGGGTCATCTAGCGCACTCTCTATAAAAGCTATTTCATGTAAGACAGTTCCACGGATTTCTTTTATTTTCTGTGATACAGAGCCGGAAAGCTGGCTTAAAGAGCTTTTTAAAGCAAACTCATTTTTTGAATTGATAACATCAATGACCGATTCTGCCTGGGACAAATCTATTCTTCCATTTAAAAATGCGCGCTTCGTAAACTCGCCTGGTTCTGCCGGACGTGCACCATATTTAATCACTGTTTCTAATATTCTCTTCATGACGTACACTCCGCCATGACAATCTATCTCAACGGTATCTTCTCTTGTATAACTTTTTGGTTCTCTCATTAAAAGAACCATAACTTCATCAATTACCTCGTCCCCATCATGAATATGCCCATAATGAATCGTATGTGTCGGCATTTGTGAAAGTTTTTTCTGATTTTTCATTTCAAAAATCTTCTCTGTAATAGAAACTGCCTCATCTCCACTGATTCTGACTATTCCGATTCCTGAACTTGACATTGCAGTTGCAATTGCAGCAATTGTATCTGTCCTCATATTGATACCCTTTCTTTCTATATTATCACAAAATGCACGCCGCAAACTCTCACTAAACCGTTCCATTCTGTTATGGCACTCCTAGCAAAATTTTGTGACGTGCAACTTAAAAATCACTGTTATAAATAAATTATCTTTCTCTCTTTAATGTAACAACAACATGTCTGTATGGCTCTTCACCTTCACTATGAGTTGTAACAAATTTATCATTCTGTAATGCAGAATGAATAACTCTTCTCTCAAAAGGATTCATTGGCTCTAAAGAAACAGGACGTTTTGTTCTCTTTACTTTATAAGCAATGTTTTTTGCGAGATTTTCTAAAGTCTCTTTTCTTCTCTTGCGGTAATCTTCTGTATCAATCTTAACTTTAATATATTCCTCTGAATGTTTATTCACAGCCAGATTTGTAAGATACTGTAAAGAGTCTAAGGTCTGTCCTCTCTTACCAATGAGGATTCCCATATCATCACCTTTCAGCTCAACATTGTAAGTATTGCCATCTTCGCCTTTTGTGATAATAATTTCAACTCTAAGATCCATTGCAGCAAAAATTTTCTCTAAAAATTCTGTAATGCTGCCCTCTACGGAATATTTTTTACGAACTTTAATCACTGCATCTTTTCTTGCAATTCCTAAAAATCCGGTGCTTCCTTTTTCAATTACTTCATACTCAATCTGATCACTGGTAGCTCCAAGCTTTACAAGAGCTTCTGTTATTGCATCATCTACAGTTCTTGCTGATACTTCAATATACTCCATAAAATTAACCTCCACACTTACGCAGTCTTATTTTAAAATCATGCGTTGAAAAAATAACTTATGAGTTTTTCTTATTATTTCTTTCATTAAAATCACGAACTAAATTTGCTTTTGCTGCCATACTTCCCGGTTTTGCATTTGCTTTTGCTGCATTTGCCTTCTCAACTTCAAGCTCCTTCTCAGCCGTTGTCTTAACGGAGCTCTTAGAGCTTGCTGTCACCTGTCTTGTATTAATACGTGCTGCATTGGTAATCTGATTTTCAGAAATACCCATTTTTTCACGTCTTTTCTTTGCTTTTTCCTGATTTTTTGCAATAATATCATCCAAATCAATTTTATCGAAATGCTTGTTTAAGAAAAACTGCTGGATACTTCTTACAACTGCACTTGCAATCCAGTAAATACCAAGACCTACCGGAACGGTAAAACACATTACAAGAGAAAACAATGGCATTGTGCGGTTCATCATCTTCATCTGCTGTGCCATCTGGTCATTATCCCCACCGGTTGTCGCAGCTGTTGGCATTAGCTTAATATTTAAAACCTGTGTTAAATAAGAAATAACAGGAATTAATAATGCAAGAACTGCCAGTAAAATACTTCCGCCTGCAAATCCAGCCTTAATAATCTGTAAAGGTGTATCTGAAATATTTAATCCAATAAAATTATTTACATGTGAAACTACACCATATGTAGAATTAATGGACTCTGTCAGTCCCGGGAATGCGTCTCTTAAAGAATCCCATCCGGTAGAACTCATCTTAGAAAGAACATCAACTACATAATTCTGTAATGTTGTTGTATCTGTTGCTGTAAAATCAACCTGCACCGTATTCATTTTCAAGGTGCTGACTAAATTCGTCATAATATCCTGATAGCCTGAGGTTGCCATAATCTTGTCAACTAAACCAAGATATACATCTTTTACACTGCTGATATAAGCTGGTACATTCATAAATACACGATACAAAGCTAACAACAATGGAAACTGAATTAACATCTGCACACAGCTTCCGGTCGGTGAAACGCCATATTTCTCATAAATCTGCTGCGTTTCAGCCTGCATATTCTGCATGGATACCGTATCTTTTTTATCTTTATACTTTTTCTGGACTGCCTGCAATTCAGGGTTCATTTTCTGTGATAACTTAGAAAACTTCTGCTGTTTGTAGGTCAAAGGGAACATTAAAGCATAAATAACGATTGTAAATAAAATAATGGAAAGACCGACATTAGAAATTCCGACTTTTTCCATTAAAATATACATTCCGTTCATTATCCAGCCAAGTAACTTCGCAATAGGTCCAAGAATAGCCCCATTGTATGCTGTTAATAACATCTCTGACACTGAAAATACCTCCAATTATGGAACGGGATCATATCCGCCTTTTGA
>CAKRCJ010000077.1 GCA_934307185.1 uncultured Roseburia sp. | reverse complement strand
TGTAAAGCGGAACGGGATACGTTCAGTGGAAGATCCGGGCAGTCGATCACACCTTTTAATAACATTAAGAATTCAGGGATAACCTCTTTAATATTATCTGCGATGAATACCTGATTGTTATATAACTTAATGGTTCCCTCAATAGAGTCATACTCGGTATTAATTTTCGGGAAGTATAAAATACCCTTTAAGTTAAATGGATAGTCCATGTTCAGATGAATCCAGAACAGTGGCTCTTTGTAATCTAAGAATACTTTGCGGTAAAATTCTTTGTATTCCTCGTCGGTACAGTCTTTTGGATTTTTTGCCCATAATGGATTGGTGTCATTCAAAGGAACCGGACGTTTTACGATTTTTAATTTATCTTTTGCAGGGGAAACTTCAACAACTTCTTTTTCACCGTTATCGTTTTCTTTTTCCTCTGTTTTTGCTTCCTCGTGGATTTCTTCTACAACTGTATCTGTGTCTAACTTATCGGCTGCATCAATTGTTTCATATTCTGTCTCTGCATTTGCCTTGGATAAGAAGATTGGGGTTGGCATGAAAGAGCAGTATTTTTCAATGACTTCTCTTGCACGGTACTCATTGGCAAACTCTAAACAGTCCTCGTTCAAATATAAAGTGATTTCAGTACCGACACCTTCCTTAATGCCGTCTGTCATATCAAACTCAGTACCGCCGTCACATGCCCAGTGAACTGGTGTGGCATCTTTTTGATAAGATAAAGTATCGATGGTTACCTGGTCAGCTACCATGAATGCAGAGTAGAAACCGAGACCGAAGTGTCCGATAATCTGGTCATCATTTGCTTTGTCCTTGTACTTTTCAATGAAATCAGTTGCACCGGAAAATGCAATCTGGTTAATGTATTCTTCTACTTCATCGGCAGTCATTCCAAGACCGTTATCGATGAATTTTAAGGTTTTTTCATCCGGGTTTACGATAACCTGAATTTGTGGTTTGTAGTCAGCAGGTAATTCGTATTCACCCATCATATCTAATTTTTTTAATTTTGTAATCGCGTCACAGCCATTACTGATTAATTCACGATAGAAAATATCGTGGTCGGAATATAACCATTTCTTAATGATTGGGAAAAGGTTATCACTGTTAATTGAAAGATTTCCATGTTTTTCAGCCATAATATAACACTCCTTTTTATATAGATTGCCGTAGAAATAAGTATTTAACGACAAATATGTTTCATAAATAGGATTTTATAACCCTTGTAATCAAAAGTCAATAGAAAATTAGCACTCTTTTTAAATGAGTGCTAACAATGCGAGAGAAACAAAAGAAAAATCAGGCATTTTGGGAAAATATAAAAAGTTTATAAACTTAATTGAGATTATGCGGCATAAGAAATATAATAGGAAAAAACAGGACGAATTTTTACATATGTGAGGCAGAAAAATGATTGTACTTAAATCAGACAATGAATTAAAGCTTACTTTTCAGAAGTTAATAAAGATGATGGGAGTTCCGGTAGAATGGAACGGATTATTTTTTGTGATAGGTGACTATTTAATTCTTCAGGGAAAAGTCAGGTCATTATTTTTTAATTTTGATACCAAATTGGTTGTGACGAATATAATAGATCTTCAGGCAAAGGAGGAAGAGATTGTTCTGGTAACCGATTATCCGCAGGTGAAGGATATTTTGAATATGGTATTGTATGCTTTTGGAAAATGGGGACATATCAAAGGGCTTAAGGTGGATAAGGATTTCAAAAAGTTAAACCGGCTTTTTACGCAGATTTTAAGTACGTTTTCCGTGGAAGCACAGTATGATTATGAACATTTCAGATTTTACAGGGGCAAAATCCGTATTACTTATGAGGATGTCATTGAGGCGGCATTAGAGGAGAATGAGAAAGAAGAACCGCAGGAGGAAGTGGATGAGACACAGGGACTCTGGCACAAGCTTCTCTGGAAGAAGGCGGCGTATGGTTTTCTGATGAAAGAAACTACGATTGCAGAGAGAAGAAAAGACAGGATTGGAAATAACTTTTATGTGGTGGGATATCTCTGTCCAAAGTGCAGCAATAAAATGTATATGGGGGTATATCCACAGGGAAAAGAATTTACGATAGAGACAGACGAGGGAAAGGTTCTGATGGCGCGGTCTTATACCTGTAAAAAATGCTGCTGTTTTTATACGCCAAGACCGGAAAAGATGCTGATAGACGGTGATGTTTACTGTATGGATTTTGAAAAGGACGAAGTTGCTTATGAGGATTATTTAGAACTGTTAGGCAAAACAGCAAAAAAAGTAGTCAATCCGAATTACAATCAGTATCTCGACCAGAAAGGCAATGCATCCGTCCACTCCAAAGCAGCGAAAGAAGACAGCAGTGAGGAGTCTGCAGAGGAGCTTGTGCTGCATCTGCCGGAAATGTCTGAGCCGGAGCTGTTTCGTACCATGAGGAAGATGGAAGAAGGATTTTACCCGGATGAGACGGTGGAAAAATTAGAACAGGCGATAAAGACGATGCAGCAGGAGGAAACACCGAAAGCGAAGGCAAAAGAGAAAATTCTAAAAGAAGAAGCCGCGGATAAGGAGTCAGAAACAGTGAAGCAGCCGCAAGTGCCTGCTACAGAGCCAAAAGAAAGCAGGACATCGGGAATAATCAATATATCAAAAGATTTTTCCTACAGTAAGAAAAGTACAGATAGCAACAAAAACAGAAATAATAGCAAAAATACAGAAAATCTCAAAAATACAGAAAATTTCAAAAATACAGAAAATAAAAAAACAACAGGGAAAGCAGAAATACCAAGAGAAATAAGTGTAAAACAGCAGGTGCCATCAAAGGAAGAACTGCCTGCTTCGAAAAAAAACGAAAATCCTAAGAGTAGGCAGAAAAGAAAAGCAGAGCAGTCTGCCCTACGATATTTAAAAAGAGAAGAAAAGCAGATGAATAAGGAACCAAGACATCCGGTAAAGGCAGAAAGCTTATCAGATCTGGCAAAGAAACAGAAGGGAAAGCTGCTTTTTAAAATTCCAAAAACCTTTCAAATATTGAAAAAAACACCGAAGGTCGAAGAAGTATCAGAACCGGTAAAATATATTTCGGAGAGCCGGAAAGAATACCGTCCGGAAAAAACAGAAAGCTTTGGACAAAGGAAAAGTGAGTGGACGAAAAAAGACACGGCAAAGGAGAGAAAAGAGGATAAGTTACCACAGGAGAGGAAACGGACAGAGGAGAACAGGAAAGAGCAGCTAAAGAAGCTGTCTGAGATTGAACGAAAGCTTTATTCCAGGGGAAGAAAGACGAAGGAAGATTATAAAAATTTAAAAGAGGAAATGCTTGCACAGAATATCAGCCCGGAGCTTCTAAGACCTTATATAGAGCAGGTGAATGATAAAATCCGTGTAATGGATGAAAAAGAGATAAATAATCTCTGTAAGAATGTGGAAAATATGGACTTTGAAGATGCCATGGAAGTGTACGAAGAGCTTGAGGATAGCGATTTCTGGCCGGAATTAAAGTATGATGCGTTAAAGGGAGTAGAAAAACGCTTAAGAAAAATCAAGACAGACGAATGTGAGCTTTTAGTAGGAAAGCTAAAAACTGCGCTGCAGGAGGCTGGAGTGGAAGAGTCGGAGCGTTTTCATTTTTATCCGGCAAAAAAGGTTTTCATGAAGCAGGCACTGCCGGAAGAGACAGCGGTCATTGACTATGCGATGGTATCTTATGCAAGCGGAGTTGACAAATTCGAATATCCGGTACTCACAGTGGATAAATCAAGGGATGCGTCCGGAAAGGAAGGATTTACACTTACACCGGAAAGGATTTATTACAGCGCATGGATGGGTTCTTACTATATTCCTATCATGGATATTGAACGTATAGAAGCGGTAAAAGGTCTTTTAAATCATGGAATTTATGTATATCAGACGAATGGAACAAAGACAAAGCTGCCGGCCGGAAATGAATTAAAACAGCCGGAACAGTTAGCAAAGGTATTAGAGGAATTTGTATATTATTTACAGGAGAAGCCATTTTCAAGAAAAGAACCTTATCTTGCAAAAGAAAAGCACGAAACAATCTGCTGTTTCCGGTGCGGTTATGTTTACCGTGGTTCAAATGTCTGCCCGAGATGTGGATTTAAGCGGAATGAATAAAGATTTTAAAGCATAAGGAATGAAACAACCTGAAAATCCGTATATATTAGATAAAAGAATATGCGGAAGTTAGGGATGAAAAAGTTTATATTGCAGTACAGGGCGGTATTGTGGCTCTTTGCAGTTATGTTTTTATTTGGCTGGGGAACAGCGTCAGTCAGTACGAAATGGAAAAATGAAAAGCAGACAGAAGAAGTAATTAAAATGGAAGAGGCAGCAGATAACTGGGGACTTGGATTTGGAGCGTCAGGAACCGAACAGCAGCCGACAGGGAATGCTTCCGCGGATGAATTAAAAAAATACAATGCCTTTTATATAGGAGACAACAGTGAAAAAATCATTTATCTGACATTTGACTGCGGCTATGAGAATGGAAATACAGAGGCTATTTTAGATGCACTGAAAAAGCATGAGGCACCGGCAGCCTTTTTTGTGGTAGGACATTTTTTGGAGAGTGCGCCGGAACTGGTAAAGAGAATGGCAGAGGAAGGGCATACGGTTGGAAACCACACCTATCATCACCCGGATATGTCTGCAATTTCTGATATAGAGTCGTTCCAAAAAGAACTCGACTCTGTAAGCAGCCTGTATGAAGAGGTGACAGGGCAGGAGATGACAAAGTATTACAGACCGCCGCAGGGAAAATACAGTACGGATAATCTTGCAATGGCAAAGGAATTGGGCTATCAGACCTTTTTCTGGAGTCTTGCCTACGTGGACTGGAATGTGGATGCACAGCCGACGAAGGAGGAAGCTTTTGATAAGTTAATTGGACGAATTCATCCGGGAGCGATTGTTCTTTTACATAATACATCTTCCACAAATGGAGCCATTCTTGATGAGCTGCTTACAAAATGGGAAGAAATGGGGTATACATTTGCTCCATTATCAGACTTAATCGAAAAAAATCAGTAAAATCATAATTAAATATTTTATTTGGGCAAAAAAAGAGATATAATAAAAAACATAGTAAATTTTCGGGGAAAATTACTGGAAAAGAGCATAAGGAGGAGAATGAGGATATGAAACCAAAGAAAAAACAGATTGCGCAGGAGATTCAGATCCGTATTCTTTCGATTGTAATTACTATCTTTTTAATTGTAGCGGTAGTAGTTACATTTATGGTAGGAAACGTCAGTCTCAGTGCACAGAAGAATGATTTGCAGATGCAGTCGAAGGCAGCGTCGTATCAGCTGGAAATGTTCTTTAAAGAATACATGACAATTGTAGAATTGATGGCATTAGATACAGACGTACAGACTTTGCTCACAGAGACAAAAGCAGGGGATGACATTACAAAGTCAGAGGATTATGAGACTGTTTTTGAAGAGATGAAGAAGATTGCAGCAGCAGACAGC
The DNA here is from genome assembly GCA_934307185.1 of uncultured Roseburia sp. Taxonomy (GTDB): domain Bacteria; phylum Bacillota; class Clostridia; order Lachnospirales; family Lachnospiraceae; genus Roseburia. Next base: position 3,200 of record CAKRCJ010000077.1, on the reverse strand, counting down.
GAGAATATCCAGGCAGTATGGCTTGGAGATATTGATGCTGACGTACTGACACAGTCTGACGGATATACCAGTGACAAAACATTTGAGATTACAGAGCGTACCTGGTATAGTGCAGTGGAAACGGACAGTACCATTCTTACCGGTGCGTATGTGGATGCCAGCACAGGTAATCTGATTTTAAGTGCTGCAACACCGGTTTATGATAAGGGCGGAAAGAACATCATTGGTGTAGCGGGAGCGGATATTGCGTTAGATCATATTGATGAACTGCTTCCGTCCTATAAGATTGGAAGCAACGGATTTGTTATTTTAGTAATACAGGATGGTACGGTTATTTATCATCCAAATACGGAAAACCAGCTGAAGAATCTTTCGGAGATGAATGTTTCTGATTCTGTCATGAATGCAATTTCCAGCCAGAAAGATACTTCTGTAAAATATAAGGCAGATGGAAGCAGCAAGTATGGATATGTCGGAAGAATCGGAACGACGGATTACTATACCTTGAGCTGCATGCCGTCAAGTGAATATTTTGCAAGTCTTATCCAGTGCATTGTTGTTGTGTTATTATTGGTAATTGTGGGCGTTGTTATTATTATTATTGCAATCCGTAAACTGGCAGCAGGTATTACAAAGCCGATTATATCTTTAAACGATGTTGCGCAGGAGCTTGCAGCAGGAAACTTAGACGTATCCCTTCATGTTGACTCAGAAAATGAGATTGGCGAGCTTGCCGGCTCGATTGATAAGACGGTAACCCGTCTGAAGGAATACATAAATTATATTGATGAGATTTCCGAAGTTTTAAACCGTCTTGCATCGGGCAAATTGAAATTTACATTGAAATATGATTACGAAGGCGATTTTGAAAAAGTAAAAGAAGCGATGCTTAATATTTCAGATTCCCTGCAGAATATGATGGAGAACATTATTAACAGTTCTGCACAGGTATCTGCAGGTGCTGATGATTTATCCAGAGCGGCGCAGAACATTGCAGAAGGAGCAAGTACGCAGGCAGCATCCGTGGAAGAACTTGTTGCAACTGCAGTTTCCGTATCTGAGCAGGTAAAAGAAAATACAAAAGAAGCAATGGATTCAGCAGCAGAGACAACCCGTGTTACAAAGATGATGCAGGATAGTCAGGAACAAATGAATCAGATGACAGAAGCGATGAACAAGATTAATGAGACATCCAATGAAGTTGTAAGCATTATCAAAACCATTGAAGATATTGCAGACCAGACAAACCTGTTAGCACTGAATGCATCGATTGAAGCAGCAAGAGCCGGCGAAGCGGGAAAAGGCTTTGCAGTTGTTGCATCTGAGATTGGCTCTCTGGCAGAAGGAAGCTCAAAGGCTGCAAATAATACAAAAGATTTGATTGGAGTATCTATCCAGGAAATTGAGCGCGGTACAAAGATTGCGGCAGATGTAGTTACATCCATGCAGGAGGTATTGGCTGCAATTGAAAATGTAAATGGAATGATTGGAAAGAGTGCAGAGAATAACGAAGCACAGAACCAGAGCATAGAGCAGATTAAGCTTGGAATTGAAGAGATTTCAAAAGGTGTGGAGGACAATTCCGCATCCGCAGAGGAGACCTCCGCAACCTCAGAAGAGTTAGCTGCCCAGGCAACAACATTAGAAGAATTAGTAAAACATTTTGATTTGGAAGATGACGGAAGTCAGAATTAGAAAAAACTGTATCAGAAGTAAAAAAAGCGTAAATCCGATTTGGGGATTTACGCTTTTTTTCTAGACACTATAAAATGAAACAGTTATAATTATAGTTATGTAAAAACGAAGGGATTGGTATGACGGTGAACAGGATAGCAATTGTAGAGGACGATAACGGATATCGTGAGACACTTTTTAACTATATAAAGCAATATGAAACAGAACGTGGCACTTCCTTTGAGATAGAACAATATGAAAAGGCAGACGACTTTCTGGCTGTTTATCAGGGAGATTATGACATTATTCTGATGGATATTGAAATGCCGGGAACAAATGGCATGGAAGCAGCAGAGACGATCCGTAAGACAGATGCACAGGTTGTCATTATGTTTATTACCAATATGGCACATTTTGCAATTAAAGGATACGAGGTCGGGGCGTTAGACTTTGTGTTGAAACCAATTCAGTATTATAATTTTGCAAATAAGATGGACCGGGCAATACAGCTTGTGGAAAACCGGGGAAGCAAGCTTGTTATGATACAGACCGGAAGCGGCATACGCAAAATTGACTCAAAAGATATTTATTATGTTGAAATTCAAAATCATATTTTGTGTTATCACACAAGCCAGGGAGATTTTGAGGTTCGTGGAAGTTTAAAGAGCGTCGAGGAAGAACTGCCGAAGGGAATGTTTGCAAAGTGCAGTAACTGGTGTCTGGTGGGGCTTACGCATGTGTCAGAGATTAAGGATGATATTGCAGTTGTGGAAGGACAGGAGCTTCAGATTAGCAGAAGAAGCAAAAAAGCCTTTCTGACGGCGTTAATCCGAAGTGTAGGGAGAAGTTAGTCATGTCAGTATCATTTGGAATGTGGATATTTCAGGATTTCTTATTGCTTGTATGTGCGTATCTTTTTTTGCTGCCGTTGCAGGTGATGTCCGGGAAAAAAATAAAAAATGCTTTGATACTTATAATTGCACTTGTGATTTTACAGCTTTTGCGTTTTGCACTGCCGGGCATGAATAAGCATATGATAGCTGAATTTATCATACGGCTGCTTGTGCTTTACACTGCGGTATGCATTGTGTATATGAAAATGTGCTGGGATGCATTATATACATCTGTCTGGGCAGTTATGATTTATTACTGCGTTAACATTTTGTGGAACAGTCTGGATGAAGCACTTCATATGACAACTTATCCGTTACAGATAAGGCTTACGTTATATAGTATCTTTTTTGCAGTGGCATATCTGGCGGCAGCACTGACATTATTCCGCTGGATGCCGAGAAATGGTGTGTATCAGGCAGGACCAAGAAGAACATTGTCTGCGGCTGTCATTCTGATTTTGTCGCAGTATTCCAATTATAATTATTATATGAGCAACAGGGAGTCAAAGCTTGCGATTATCGTACAGATTTATTGTGTGACTTTTTTGTATATGCAGTCGGAGCTGTTTAAAAAGAGTGAAATCAACCAGGAGCTGACATTAATGGAGCGCATGTGGTATCAGCAGAAGAAGC